>JBCCOX010000001.1:0-28488 GCA_039025155.1 Deinococcota bacterium
AAGCCTCGTTGATAGTTCATGATTAACGTTATTCCTTTATACAAATACCCTATTAATCTAAGTAAGGTGTCGAGTGGGGGAGAGGTCTCGGGTCCAAAATTACGTTGGTTACTTAAATAATGATTTACATTACCACAAAAACTAGCCACTTAGACCAGTAAAATCCGTCAGGTACGTGAATTGCGGCAAATAAGCGGAGTACGGATAAAGCTAGTAATTATTTTAAGTTACATTAAACCGTTTTTGGTAGCGATAAATTACGTAGCAACATGCTTGCAGGATTACACGGTTACATGTAAACATGGTTAAGAGGTGACCGATTGCGGAGCACTATGTCACTTCAGTAAGGACTATACTTAGTTATGGGAAACAAACGGGCTAATGAACTTCCTTCGGCAAGCTTGTCTGCGTACGAGCGCTACCAGGAGTTAAACACCAAGCAGGTTATGAAGTTGATTGGAGCTGGGTGCCGACAGACTGTCTGGGCATACACTAAGCAAGGTAAGTTACCTCAACCGCGCTATATCAATTCACACCGGCCTGTTTGGCGGCTAGGGGAGATCTTGGATCACACCCACCAAATGCTCACGCCAGCCAGTGAAAGAGAACCCGTGTTCTCAAAGGACAAGACAGCTGAAACGCCTGAGGCTGATAGTAACTTGGTTGCTAAGTTGCGGAAGCGGTTACGGTTTGATAGATAAAGGTTGTGGCGATCTTTTAAAGTAAGTGAGCTAAAAATAGGGAAGTATATGTAAAATATAATGCTATACTGACTAAAATAATAGTCTATACATTTAGCCAAGAAAGTTTGCTTTCCAAATGTCAAAGTTAAATCAAATTCAGCAGGCTCTCCTTGAAATGAGTGGGGGCGAATTCCAGAAGCTTGTCGACGCCTTGTTAGCAGAAAAAGGGTTTGGTTACATTAACTCTATAGGTTCTGTTGTCGCTGCAAACAAGGTGAGGAAGGGTACTCCGGATACTCTTATCTCAACACCCAGGGGCACTTATATCTTTGCTGAGCACACTACAGAGCAGAACAAATTGCTAAACAAATTAAAGGACGACCTTAGTAAATGCTTCGATGAAAGCAAGATAGGTATCCCACTAGATAAGGTTGAACGGATAGTTTTCTGTTTTACGGGCAGACTTAATGCATCGGAGCAAACTGAACTCGCTGACTCTTGCCAAGATAGGGGGATCAACCTTGACCTCTTTGGTATTGATGCAATTGCCTTAGACCTTTATAACAAATACCCTGCGCTTGCCCGCGACTTCCTTGGCGTTTCAGTAGACACTGGGCAAATTGTGTCCCTTAAATATTTTGTATCACTTTATAATAAAAATAAACTAGCAACTCGACTTGATCTTGGCTTTCACTTTCGTGAGGACGAACTTCACCGCCTACTTGACGCACTTGAGGACAATATACTTATATTTCTCTCAGGCAAGGCGGGGATAGGTAAATCGCGGTTAGCACTAGAGGCTTGTGAGCACTTTCATAAAAAACATCCTGAGTACAAAGTGTTATGTGTTTTTGGACGACACAGAGATTTATGGGAAGACCTTCGGACTTGGTTTACGAGGCCTGGCAATTTCCTCATCCTTGTAGATGATGCCAATAGGATAAGTAAATTTGAATACGTCGTTGACCTTCTTCAAAACCAACGCGAAGACCAAAGCATCAAAGTTGTAGCTACCGTGCGAGATTACGCTCTCGCACAAGTTAAAGAGACTACACAATCTTTGGGAGAGTGGTCGGAGATATTCTTGACGCCATTCAGTGATGAACAGATCAAGAAGCTCATCACTGACGAATATGGAATTGTCAACTCCCATTACTTAGCACGCATTGCCGACATCGCACAGGGCAACTCACGGCTAGCTGTAATGGCAGCTGAAGTAGCTAAAGAGAAGCCTCTAAGTAGTATCTACGATATTTCAAATCTTTATGACAATTACTTTTCTTCCATCCAAAAGGACTTAAGTAACGAGGGCACGGACCTCGGGAGCGCTTATCTCTTACAAGTGGCAGCCATTGTGTCTTTCTTCAAAGCTGTGGATCAAACCAACGAAGTGTTAATGAGTGACATCATGAAAGTTTTCGACATTCCACAAGATACTTTCTGGGAAGCAGCTGAACGCCTCCACAAAATAGAGATGCTTGATATGTATGAGAACGAGGTGGTTCGGGTATCCGATCAGGTTCTTGGCACTTATCTCTTTTATTTAGCTGTCTTTAAAAAACAAGTTGTTGACTTTGGTGTACTAATCGTTCACTTCTTTCCAAAGCTGCAGCATAAACTTGTTGACTCCATTAATCCAATCCTAAATGCTTTCGACAGTAAGAAAATAGCACTCATGATGCACCCACATGTTGAGCAAGCGAAAGCAGCATTAGAAGAAGTTGGGGATAAGAAGGGACTCTTGCATCTTTTTGACGTCTTCTGGTTTACGGATCAAACAAGCACATTACTGTGGGTTCGTGACCAAATCAATGAATTGCAGCCTGAGCGCCTTGAAATTGATGATATTACGTTCGCGAAAAATGCAAACGCACTGCCTTCACCATCCATCCTAGGCATACTGAGTCGGTTCGCGTTCGTAAATAAAGACAAAACCCAGATAGCACTCGACCTCTTGTTACGTTACCTTATCAAGCGACCTAAGGAAACGCCTCACCTTCTCCGAGTGCTTACCGACCAATACGGTTTTAGAACCGAGTCCTATCTCAGGCAGTTTGAGATTCAACATGCTGTGGTAGACGCATTGTGGAATCACGCAAAAGATGGAAATCTTTTATTTTCTTGGGTGTTCTTAGCCATTGCCAAAAATTATCTCGGTACACACTTTGAAAATCATGAGATGAAGGACAATCGGACTCTCCAAATTCTCTCTTTCGAACTTCCTGTTACTGAGGACCTCATCACATTACGAGAGGCAATTTGGAAGCGGTTGTTCAACTTATACAATCAAAAAAAGTTGCAAGACGAGATACTGCGGATAATCCGTCATTACATTGTCTCGCCTAAAGTAATGAGCAGCAAGATAATACGATCCGATGCCAAACACGTTTTACCATTCCTTCAGTCTGTCCTTACCCCAAGTAACTATCTACATTGCGTTGTGATGAACGATTATCTGGGTCTACTTGAAGAGCATGAGAGAGAAATCCCAGACGGTCTGCGAGACCAATTCAAAAGTGATATTTATAGGCTCACAGAAATCCTTCTACCAAATTATGGTGAACGACGTGAATTACACATGTCGTATGAAAACTATAGACAACACAAGCAGGAACGCATAAAAGAGTACACCGAGAACTACAAATTAGCGGACTATATTCACTTCTTCAATCAATGTTTAGAAATACGTGAAATACATAATCACAGAAATGACGAATACCAAATCCAAGGTGGAGTTATAGATGCCTTTTTATTATTAGCGGACCGAGATCCCAACTTGTACAGTCAAGTGCTCGAGCACTATGTTGAACTAGGAAACCCGCTACAACTAAACAGCACTATCCTCGTTCAGAAGCTTATGGAGAAGCACGACTACAAGGCAGTACCTGAAGTTCTTAAAAACCCTCAAGACACAATGAAAAAGAAATGGCTTTTCGGCATTTATGCAGCTTCATCAGCTGAAGATATAAACAAAGACCTACTCGTCAATCTCTATGATCTCTACGAAACAGCCGAAAAAATAGACTTACCCAATCCTCACGACTTCGACTATTTACTCAAGTACCTCTCTGTGGACAAACAGGTTGTTGCAAAGGTTGTTGCGAAAATACTAGAAAAAGTCGAGGGAGATCCTCATGTCGCTTATGCCCTCATCATGTTATTCAATCCCTATACAGACGTCGCCAAGCGGCTACCTGAATTATTTTTTGAGGACTTTGACCTTCTCAAGCGGGCATACTTAGTAGTCGAGAATACACAACACAATGACGATCATGAAGGACAAGTGTTTAATCAACTTTTAGATATTGACCCTGCGTTCATAACAGATTACATTGCGTGGAAATACAAGAGTACAGAGCATGGGTGGCTAAGCAGCCACAATGACCACAGAGACTACTCTTTTATTTGGTTACGCCCCGATCATCATGACATTATGGACCGTATAGTTGAGAGTATTTACGAGCATGAACAAGATAATTTTACTTATATAGATCCATTCATTGAGACCTTTTTTCAAATCAGGGGAAATCACAACGAAGAGAAGAACATACAAGAGAAGCAGGATACTTACCTATTGTCTATTATCGACAAGCAAAATCAAGATGCAGAGTTTATGCAGTATATTTTTGGGCTTGTCGCACGGTTATCTCCTGAGAGGCGATACAAATTCATTGAGCGGTTTGTCCGGTGGAATGATAATATTGAGGATTTCAAGCATCTAAAACTAGAGCCTCAATCGTGGAGCTTTAGCGGAAGCTGGGTACCTACACTCAACAAACGTAAGCAGTTCTGGGAATCACTGTTACCAATCATGAACTCTGTAGACTTGCTCTCACACAAGCAGTACATTGAGCTTCACATCCACTCGCTTCAGGCTCAGATTGAGGAAGAGAAAAAGAAAGATTTTATTGGAGAATGAGTTGAGTGGATAGAGTAGGCACTGACTAATAGTCGAAGTGCTCATCGTTGAAATCATCCATTAGTATTTTCCAGTTAAGCACTTCAAATGATCTTTTCGGTGTAAAAACGACACAATCAAGATCACCTCAACTTCTATGGATTGATTACAGGCTAACCTTCGCACACTACCCTCTCAAACATCCGCTTACTCATGACCCGCTGCCCGCCATAGTCCCGCCGCAACTCATCAAACCCACGCTGAGCAAGGACACTCCACAAATAAGCATCTGGATTCTTGAGGGTGTGTGGGGCGCTGTAAACCTCGTCTGCCAGGGTAATCGTTTGCTTTAACAGCTCAAACCCCAAGCGAGTCCCCCCAATCATGTCCGCTTTAACCGCAATCCAAATCGCTTCTAAGTAGCGGTTACGTACACTTTCGACAATCTCACCTTGCTGGGTAATGAGCCAGGGTGCAAGTTTGCTCGCTAGGTAGATGGCAGTGCTCTGGACGTCCGCCCGTAAGGCGTCTACAGCGTGTGTTTGACGCATGTCGGGATATATATAGTATTGCTGATTAATAAGGTTGCTGTCGCGGGAGGTATTGGAGGGTAACACGTACACTAAGTCAAAAGCTTTGGATATGTCTTTAGACGATTTATCTATCCCGACATCTGTAAGTGAGGCTAGTGTGGCGCGGTTGTGTTGGGTTTTGCCAGCGTGCCTATCCAGCTCGAGATCACGCCAGTGGTGGCGCATGACATCCCCTTCAACACGCACTTGCTGACCGTCGAGGGGCCGTAAAAAAACCCGGAAGACGGTACCGCCAATGACTGGACCTTGGCTTTCGCCAGTGCTGTAGTTGATAAGGGTATCGGTATACCAGAGCCTTGCACCGATGACACTGCGGACGGCGTGGGCATGAGTGGCTGTACTACTAAGCCAGCGTTCGATAGTACGGCGGGTGTAGGGTAGGTCGCGACCAACGGCTCGAGCCGCTAAGACTGCCAGTGTCTCATAGGTCATAAACAGGTAGAAGCTATTGCAGGAAACATCATCATCTGGCTGATGACCGTGCTCGAGGGCGGCGCAGGTAAGTGCCAAAACTGCTGGATAGGCGTTGCCCAAGCTCACCCTCCGAGCTTCCAGCAAGGTACGAGCTTGCTCAAGCGCATCGGCGTAACAAGGTGGTTCAGGTGGTTGGGGCGTTGGGGCAGGTTGTGGGGGGGTATCTGGTAGTACAGGTGTGCTGGTTATGCCATTTTCATAGTCAGCTAGCCAGCGATCGGCAAATGAGATGCCTTTGTACTTAAGGATTGTTTCATACACGAGTTGCTGGCCCGAGGTAGTCATGCGGGTTGCCTCGAGCCAGCAGCAGACGTGCGGGTTTGATTGTTGGTGACAGGAAAATGCTCTCTAAGATGGTGCGCGTTTAAGCAACGTGATGCAGGCTGTCCCTGCGGGTGGAATTGGTAACACTCGACCAATAACACCCATAACTGAGTCGTCATCCCTTGTATCCTTCCGGGTTAGGGAGTAAACTCAAGTTGGTCTCGAGTGGTCTTCTGAAACTTTGGCCGGTTAGCAGAAGTACTCGGTGGTGGGTGAGTTTAGATCCCTCTCTTTAGATATCCTTATTCTTTAGATTGGGTCCCTTACCTTGATATATTTTTTGAAGGTTACAACCTTCGCACTTGCCTCGTACGTGCTTGCATGTACGGGGCATTCTTTTGTGAGAGGGCTAATGGTTTCGGGCCATTTGTCAGCAAATTGTCAGAATTCATACGACATTATGGCCATGTTGGTTATGTTTGTCAATTAACGCAATTGTTCACAAAATCGTATACAGAAAACATTCCTAACTGTGTGGTATAAAAGTGATTCAGGTTAAGCTTTTTTGAGTGTAACTCGAGGGGGCAGGGCCGTGCAGCGGCATCCGACACATGAAATCCCTCACACCCAGACCATAAACGACTAAGCTTATACTAGAGATATGATTAAGTCGCTACAGGAAAGCAAAGCTAAACTTTCTGAGCTGGTTGATCGCGCCAGTAAAGGCGAAGATGTGCTCATCACCGTGCATGGCCGCGTTAAAGCGCGCCTCACGCGCGCCGTGCCGTTCAGCAGCTTACGCGACCGAAACGTTTGGGCAGATGAACTCACAGAGCTTCACGCCCAAGTGAGTACCGGCAAGCAAATTCTTGCGAGCGATACCATCCTTAATGAAGATCGAGACGCTCGGTGATCTATTGGGATACCTCCGCACTCATTAAGCTCTATGCGCCGGAACCCAACTCAGACATTTTCCTCAAACATATGAAAGACATCAAAACGCCGCCCGCTACGGCTGACACAACCAGTAGCGAGCTTCTCTGTGCGCTGTACCGCAAAGAAGCTTCCGGCGAACTCACTGAGGGCGGAGCTGAAGTACTCTTCAAGCGCTACCTCGACGACACCACAGCCGGGCGCATTGTCCTCATTCCCAACGGGCGGGATGTCACCGCGGCCGCCCAGCGGCTTATCCATTACGCTTACAGCCAACCGCAACCCACTCAGATTCGCAGTGTGGATGTTGTCCATGTTGCCTCGGCACTTGTGACCAATGCCAAAGCGATGATGGCGACGGATGTACGGTTGCGGGAGGTGGCGGGGTTGATGGGGCTAAAGGTGTTGCCGGAAGGAAAAAACTAGCTCATGTTCAACTAAAACGCAAAACTATGAACTATGGTTGTATATCTTCTTGAGAATCCAACTAGGACGAAGAGTTTTATTCGACGTTCTCACATTATTAAAATGGTTTTGCTTCACAGTACGCTTTGAATAGCGCAGCTTTTCTTGAATAAAGGCTTTCAAGACATCCATAAGCTGGTCATGCTGAAAAAAGTGCTTTTTGTAGTCGCTTGCTCCTAAGAAACCTGTTTCTTGCTGTAACAAGCTGAGTCTCAACTTACGTCTCGGCAAATGGTTTTTACCTGCTAGGACGTCTTGAAACGCTTGCGGCAACCAATCTTCTTGTAGGAAACGCTGTCTGATAGTGTCTATAACTCTGTGTAGCTGTGTTTCATCATGGTGCTCAAATACCTGAAGCAACTCGTGAATGTCTTCGTTAAGAGCCTCAAACTGAGCAAAGCCACCACCTACAAGCTGTAGAGGGGCTACTTCATCAAAGTAGCTGTGTCTGTTTTGAGCATGAACCCTAGCACTAATTAGCTTAATTAACTCGGTGTAAGCACCCGCAAGCCACAAAACACTATAGGTATGCCATAGTTTGTGGTTTGTAAAAGATTTATACGCGCTTGCAACCAATTGATCGTTGCTTTTGAGAAAGGCTAGAGTTTTGTGCTCGAGCGCTAAAAAAGCTTGTCTAGAATAATTATTGTCCGTATGAGCTCGTAATAGTAAATGCGCTAGCAACGACACGCTCGAGAGTGAGCTGTATAAGCCCTTGGAAAAAAGCGGGTCAACAAAACCTGCTGCATGTCCCAAAAGCGCCCAACGATCACCCACGATTTGCTTAGAGCTGTACTGTATACGTTCTGTACGCGTCCACGGGCGTACTGCTTTTGCCTTGTTGAATTGGGCTTGAATGCTTGGAAAGCGGGCAATAACATCAAAAAACTCGTCTTCAGCACATACATCTTCACGTTTGGGATAAATACGTGGGTCAAGCATTACACCTACACTGCAGAGCGGATTGGTGGACCTAGTATGGTTGTTAAACGGAATGACCCATAACCAACCTCCTTCAAACACGTGGTGAAGGGTACCTTCGGTTACGTCATAGGGAATGCCGTAGTGTTGCTTGCTAGCAATTATTTCATGGAAGTTCTCAACATCGACCATATGGGTGAAGATAGCCCTCGAGTGCGTCTGAAGATTAACTTCTCGAAGCTGAAACTTCTCAGCTAGCACCGACTTAAACCCGCCTGCATCAACTACATAACTGGCATGATAAATAGCGTTTTGGGTGTAAATGCGAACGCTATCGTCTTCAATATCTACCGCTGTAACGGGTGTGTTTTGCAATATGGTTGCGCCGTAAGAAATTGCTGTGCTGACTAAAAAAGCATCACTATCTTGACGGTAAATGTGTAACTCGTGTCCGTGGGGTTCTTTTGGGATAACGGCTTGTAAAACTTCGTTTGAAGTGGGTACGTTACCTTCTGTGTGGTGTAAAAAACTAAAATGCCGTTTCACGCCATGTGACGTACCAATGCGCGAAACATAGTTTTCAGAGCTGAAGTAGGCTAGCTCAGGTACGTCGTAAAGTTCTGCCATAGCCCGCATAACTTCACTGGTTTCTAAAATCATGCTCTCGCCAATAGCAAAACGAGGGTGGCTTTTAGCCTCAAAAACGAGTACGTTTAGACCCTGTCTCGCGAGGATGGCTGCGAGGCTCGAGCCAGCCATGCCTGAACCGATAATGGCAACATCATACGAGTTGACGTGATGTTTTTGGGATTTTTGTAGTGGCTTCATTACCGCCTCCAAAATAAAAGATTTAGTTTGTATTTTTACTTGCAATATTTATAGTGATGTAGGATCAATTCAAACTTTGTGCTAGACACTCACACGGAACCTATTAGCGCCTAAGACTCACACGCTCATTTTCAGAGTTCAGTGTTGAGAAAGGGCAGTAGATGCTCGAGTAATTTTTCAGGTTGCTCTTCGGGTAGCCAGTGACCACACCTAGCAAGGCTTGCTCCCCTGACATTTTTGGCGTACCGCTTGACTTGTTCAGGTAAAAACCCACCCATACTTGAATCACCATCCAACGCCAAAACAGGCATATCAAGTGGGGTTTGTGCATATTGCTGGGTATGAACTACATCGTCAGCAAAACTACGAAAGTAGTCAAAGCTGGCTTTTAACCTATCCGCTTGGCTGTACGTGCGAGCATATTCAGCAAAATCGTCAGCTGTAAACGCTGCTTGTTGCAGTGTCAAACGACGTACAAAATACTCGAGGAAATATGCCTCTTTACCTTCGATAAGTGCTTCTGGTAGCTCAGACAAATTAAAAAAGCCAAAGTTCCAAGCACCTGGTCCATGAGGTGTGAGTGCAGGAAACGAAAAAAGAGATTCATCAGCTATGGGAGCTTCTAGCAGTACAAGATGACTTATCTCATCTGAATATGTGTAGGCATAAGCATGAGCAACCATAAGCCCAATATCGTGCCCTACCAACTTGATACGTGAGTGACTTTGGATTTCAAGGCTTTGCACCAGAGTTCTAATACGTGTGGCTGTTTGTGCTTTACTGTAGCCATCCTCAGGGATGTCAGAATCTCCTAAACCTGGTAGATCTATGGCAATCACCGTGTAATGTTGCGCTAATGTTGGCATGATTTTGCGCCACATGTACCAGCTTGAACCCCAACCATGGAGAAGCACCAGCGGCTCACCCTGCCCGCCAATAACATAATGAAGGTTGAGGTCCTCCACTTGCCCAATCTGACTTTGAAAACCTGGCAGAAGGTTAGATATTGATGTTGTCCTAGTCATGGTAGCAACTCCTTTTTGAAACTAAAAAGGCTCTGCTCAGATGAACGAAGCCTTTTTAGTCTGAGGTGTGTTCACACTAGATTTAGGGGTTAAGCAACCACATTCCCGCCCATGGCATAGCCACCTTCAGCGGTTTCTTCGATGTGAACGTTGATGTACTGCTTGATGTCACCTTTGCTGACCTCTTGGGCAACGCTGTTAAGTGCGTCTGTGAGCGATGTAGCAATTTTGCCTTTTTCGTCTTTGCTCCAAGCGTCTTTAGGTAGGGTCACTTTGATTGTTGGCATGATATTGCCTCCTTTTGAGATACTCAGGGTTGAACCCTGATATGTATGATCCTAAAGTTTGAAGTAACTTGAAGGTCAAGCCCTAGCTTGAAACAATAAGATGCATACAGCTATTTACCTAGGTAGCGTGTGTTGATAACTCGTACATGGTGCTGTTCGTGACCTGCAATGACCCATCCAATTGCTCTAACTGAGGCAGGGTTGCCACTCAAACTTCCCATAAGCATTTGCTGCTCAGGACTAAAGCTGCCAAACAGGTTGATGATCTGCTGCCGCACCTGCGCAAATTCTTGTATGAGCGCTACCTTGCTTTTGTGCTTAGTTTGCGATTGCGGCGTAAAAAACTCACTGTAGCGCCACAGTTCGTCTGTTTTTTGCTGAGCAAATTGGCTAGCACGAAATGACATCATCTTTTCTTCGTCCATAACGTGCTGAAAGACGTCTGCTATCGTCCACTTGCTAGGCGCGTAGCGGTAACCTAAAGCGGTGTCATCAAGTGTTTGCATGAGCTTCAGCAAGTTAAGCCAGCTATCTGACAACATTGTTGCTAAAGATGCACCTTGCTCTGCCTGCGCCATGTAATACATGACTGCAGCATTGTATTCGTGGGGTTTGAGCTGATGAAGTTGCGTCATATGCAGCGAGTAAGTGCTTCAGGGTAGCGCTTGAAACCACGCTGCAATGCCAATGCCAATTTCCGTTGGGTAATCTTCTTGTAAAAAGTGGATACCTTCGCCTAAGTTGATAGTTGAGAGGTTGTTGATATTCTGCCGTGTCCACGCAACCACCTCAGCTTGCCCGGTTAGACCAGGTGTTGCGTAAAACTCGAGCATCGGAATATCGGTGCTTTGGAGCCAGAGAATATAGTTGCGAATGCTGAGGTCGGTATTGGCAGGTGTACCCGCTATGGGCAATTCATTGGGAACCCACCACAGCGGCCAGCGTGATTCGGGTGTGGGCCAAGGTGCTCTGTAAGCATTAATCTCTTCGGGAGTCAGTTCTCGTAGCATAAACGAAGGTAAAAACGCTTCAAGGAAGATGTTTTGGTTGAGGATGATCTCTTCACCTACGCCAGGTGTGCGCCAAGCTTGGAATATTTCTGCCCCTTGAGGATTACCCGGAAAGCCGTCTTCTATGCTGTTAAAGGGCAACCGCGGGGGCATCATAGCTTCAAAAAAGACCAAGGCGCGAATCTTGTCAGGATTTGTAGCCGCATAATCAAAGCCAATGCCTGAACCCCAATCGTGTAACACCAGCGTGATGTTATCTAAGTCGAGTGCGTCCATAAAGCCCTTGAAATAGCGGCGTTGCACTTCAAAGCTGTAGTCGTTATCCGCGAGTTTATCGCTCATCCCAAAACCAATCAGGTCAAAGGCAATTACCCGACCGTGGTTTTCTAAGTGTGGAATAATGTCGCGCCAAATATATGACCAAGACGGCACACCGTGGGTGAGGACAATCACCTCACCATTAGGATCGCCTGCTTCGTAGTAGTGCATCTGGGCACCGTGAACCTCAACAAATTTTGAGTTAAAGGGTAAGTCAGGGAACGCAAGGTTTTCGTACACAACTGGCGGTGGGGGCGTTTGCTCAGGTTGAGCAACGCCAAGTTGTGCGCTGCACCCTATGACCAACAAACCAAGCACACTTAGAAACCCAACAAGACCGTGTTTCATCTTCTTTCCTTTCACCGTGCCGTCATCATGGTAAGAATTTGAGACACGCAAGCTATAAACGGCACAAGATCAACCTAGGGCGTGTCCGCCACTCGCCTGTTGACGAGCTTGATTTGAGGCTAAAGCTCGAGCCAACTTCAAGGTCAATAGGTCTTGACGTTCAAGCAGCTTTAACGTTTAAACTTTGCAAGTTGAGGTGCTTATGTTTAAAATCAGCGAGTTTTCTAAAATTGCCCAAGTCCCTGCTAGCCTGCTGCGCTACTACGACAAGATTGGATTGTTTAGTCCCGTGCATACCGATGACATCAATCAATATCGCTATTACGACGCCAAACAACTGCCAGAATTAAGCCGCATTTTGGCACTCAAAGAACTTGGCCTTTCACTCGAGCAAATTGCTAACCTCGTCCAAGACAATGTCTCTGCTGACGAAATTCGCGGCATGTTTACCTTGCGCAAAGCTCAGATTGAGCAGAGCTTGCAAGCTGAAGCTGCTCGCTTAAAAGTAGTTGAGACACGTCTTAAACAGCTCGAGCGCAGTCACAACCAAACCCACGAAGACATCATTATTAAGTCGTTACCTGCTCAGCCGTTTTTTTCACACCGCCGCGTGTATGCTAGCCCCTTTGATTCTCTGGCAACCTTGATGGAGATGGAAACCCACGCCCGTCCGCGCTTTGGCAAACGGGCAGGGCACTTAGTCGCCGTGTTACACAGTGCTGCCTTTGAAATGGAAGATGTGGATATTGAGTTTGGCTATGTTCTGACCCAGCCTGCCAAAAAAGACCTCGAGCTGCCTAGCGGTCAGGTGCTTGTACCCACCGAGTTACCGGCAGTTGAAACCGTAGCCTGTTCAGTGCGCGTAGGCGGCCTTGAAAACGGCTACCTCAATTATGGCGATTTAGGCGTGTGGCTCGAGCAAAACAATCACAACCTTGGTACCCCCCACCGTGAAGTGATGATTGTGCCACCCCTGCCCGACAGAATGGACGATGCCGTTGTGGAAATTCAATTGCCGCTCATAGGGGCTTGACCTTAAAGCTACTTTAATCCTTAGCCTGAACTTAACAGCGAGTAAATTTGCTGAATTCACGTTAAGGAGTTCCAATCATGGACATCAATAAGTCAATTACAATCAATCAGTCATTAGCACGCGTGTGGAAAATCATGGCAACTGACTACACCAAAGTAGGTGAGTGGACAACCCAAATTGCCGTTTCTAAACCCAATCATGAGATCACAACTAGGCTTGACGGCGCGCCTGCAGGTGGGCGAGTTTGCACGGCACCAGGCTTTGGGGACGTCAAAGAAACCATCACCCATTTTGATGAGCAAGACCACTATTTTCGCTACAGTGCAGACATTAGCTCAATGCCCTTTTTTGTAAAAGGCATTGCTAATGGCTGGCAGTTTCGTGCCCTTGGACCCAACACAACTCAAGTTGATATGAAGCTCGAGCTTGAACTCAACGCCTTCCCTGGCGTGCTTATGGCACCCATGATGCGCGCGCAACTGGCTAAAACTTCCAACATCATCTTAAAAGAACTCAAGTATTATGCTGAGAATGGACGTATTCACCCTAATAAAGCTAACGCCCTGAAAAAAGCAGGGCGCTTGACGGCAACGGCTTAAGTCCAAACCTAACCCTCCCCTTGGTCATAAAAGACTGAGGGGTATTTCTTATCATGCCAAATATACTGCAACAATTTTTTAAGCCAAAGCCCACCATGCCAATACTTGAAGTGGGTAAAGAGACCTTTCCTTATTTAGAAGTTCACACTCCCGATGTCACTACTTCTAAACCTGCTCTGCTCGTTGGGTTACACGGCTTTGGGAGTGATGAAACACAACTTCAAACGCTCCTTGATCTCGAGCTTGATATTCCCTTTGCATATCTTGCACCACGGGCTTGGTACACCCTCACTGACGGCGGCTATGCGTGGTTTCCACTTGAACGCACAGACGGTGGATTCACTACTGATAGAGCTCAGGTTTTTGAGAGCTTAGCGTTGCTCGAGGCATTTATCCAAGCTGCTATCAACACGTACAACGCTGATCCAAACAAGGTTTTTCTAGTTGGTTACAGTCAAGGTGGGGGGATGAGCCTTAGCTACTACTTGCATAAACCTGAAACGATTGCGGGAGCAGTAGCGCTGAGTGGCGCACTTTTATCCGAGATGATCCCAGACCAGCTCGAGTCTTCGACGCTAGGCACTATACCGTTATTTGTAGGGCAGGGCACGCTGGACACACTTATTTCCCAAGAGGAACGTCTGAACCAAAAGCAGTGGCTCGAGCAACACAACATTCCTTTGACCTACTGTGAATATCCTATTCCCCATGTCGTTTCGCAACAACAGCGACGGGATGTACAAACATGGCTACAGCAGCGGCTTGTATGACGTAAGAAATTTAATACAAAGCCGACCAAGAATTTCAATTTGTAACATTGGTTAGTTAACTGAGATCTATTTGAGCACGTGGTGGTATGTCTCCCACGTACTATAATCACGGTGTTCAGCTTACTATCACCTCAAGCTCAAGCTCCGTCTTGCTGGTCCGCAAGTTCATCTAGCCGACTCGCTCCCAGCTTCGCCCGGCCGTACACCCGCAACACCTCATCTTCCGTCAGATGGATGAGACTTTTGAGCTCACATCCACTCACTTGCTTGACATGACTGCAGTGGCCTTTCAGTAGTTAATTTGAACGTACCTCAGCACTTGTAACCAACGCCAAAGCAATGATGGCGATGGATACGCGCTTGCGGGAGGTGGCGGGGCGATGTGGCTTAAGGTGTTACCGGAGGACATAAGTCTATCTTGAAAACAAGATCCTGTCTTTCTGGCAGCATGCCAAATTCATCAGCTGAAAATTCTAAAACCTTTACTTACACATTTAATCAGGTGTGTTTTGATATAGGTGTCTATAATTAGTTTCGTGGATACTTCTCCAAGCCCTACGCTCCATACAAGGCTACATCACACGGTTATCAGTCAGTTCGTATACCAAGGCGGTGGTCCTTTTGAAGTTCCACCAATAGCAAGTGAGCAACTAAGTGTGACCCTTAGCGGTGGGCAACTGATGCAACGGAACATTGATGGGAAGATTAAGAAGGGTGTTATCTCTAAAGGTGATGTCACGCTTGTTCCACACGGTGCAAATTCTACGTGGGAGTCAGCAGAAGGTCAGGCTAGTACCTTGCAATTTCTCCTCCTGCCTGACTTATGGGCATCTCTCGAGGAAGTTACCCATGTGTCTTCAGCGCAGATAGCGTTACGTGATGACTTGTCTACGCCAGACCCGTTCGTTGAACAGTTAAGCCACACCCTGCTAGCGGAGGTTCAGTCGCTTCAGCCTGGGGGTGAACTGTACAGTCAGATGCTAGAGCAAACCTTGGCGTTACATCTTTTGCGCCACTATAGCGAAACGACACCTAAGGTGTCTCTAAACCTTAAAAGGACAGATAGGTTTTCCCTCAGTCTGGAGTACATTGAAGCGCACCTCTCACAAACCCTTTCGCTTGCCACGCTTGCAGCACTCGAAGGCTTGAGTATCTACCACTACGCTCGAGCGTTTAAGGTAGCTATAGGGCAAACGCCATACGCATATGTCATTCGACAGCGTGTCCAGCGTGCTCAGCAGCTTTTACGTACAACAAACTCTCCCCTTGCTCAAGTAGCGCTCGAGGTTGGTTTTGCAAATCAGAGTCACCTCAACCGACACTTTAAGAAGATACTTGGCATCACCCCTGCAATGTACCGACAAGCAACAGCAAGAACGTACAAACAGAGTGCAAGAACTTAAAAGATACTCTCCCCAGATCATTGTCATACTCACATATCACTACTTGATACCCACGTGGTGATACTAAGGAGAGTTTATGCAATCATTTTGTCTACATATCGTCATAAGTAAAGGCAAGCAGTGAGCCTGAAACCTTACAGCCTAGATCTACTTGATCCTGAATTAGCTCAGGCAACCAGACATATGCCACCTGTTGATAACAGTGACGTGGCAACTGCACGGCAAGGTGTGCTCATGATGCAAAAGTATATGCCGCCTGTTGACACAAGTGGACTTACTATTGAGGACCGAACTATTCCAGGCCCTGGTGGAGCATTACCTATTCGTATCTACCAGCCAGAAACAGCAACTCGCCCCGCACCTGCACTACTATTTTTTCACTGGGGTGGCTTTATGCTGGGCGACCTCGATACAGAGCACGCACGCTGTGTGATGCTTGCTCTGGAGGCTGAATGTGTTGTGGTGTCTGTAGACTACCGACTCGCCCCTGAGCACCCCTTCCCTGCTGCACCCGAGGATTGCTACGCGAGCTTGCTCTGGACTGCTAAGAATGCCAACGAACTCGGTATTGACAGCGCATGTATCGCTGTTGGCGGAACTAGTGCGGGCGGCGGTCTTGCTGCAGCAGTATGTCTTATGGCTAAGGACCGAAATGGACCCAAGGTTATATTTCAGCTCATGGGATTTCCTGTTGTGGACCATGACATGAAAACAGCTTCAGTGCAAGCTTTTACCGATACCCCAAACTGGACGTACGATGCGACTGTCAACATGTGGAAATACTACTTGGGAGAGGCTAGCAAAGACATGTTAGCTTATGCAGCGCCACTGCATGCAAGTGATCATAGTCAATTGCCGCCTGCTTATATTTGGACAGGTGAGTTTGATCCTCTGCGTGATGAGGGTATTGCCTATGCTGAAAAGCTTATGGCTGCGGGTGTACCCGTAGAGTTACATAACTACGCTGGTGCATTTCACGGGTTTGACCAAGTGCCAGATGCCAGTATAGCAGCACGCTCTAGAAAAGAGCAGGTAGCTGCACTCCGGGCTGCATTCAATCAACCTGGGGCTGATGAAAACACAGAACAAGTGACTCATTTTGGCCACACGATGATTCACGTTGCTGATGTTGAAGTTGCAGTGGCATGGTACAGAAAAGTTTTCGGATTTAAGGTTAAATTCATGACCGATGACAAAGCATACGCAGAACTTAGTTCTGGCGCAACCACGCTAGCATTTAGTGTTAACGATCTAGAAAAGAGTAAGTATGGCGTCTTTAATGAAAATGATCTAACAAAACTCCCAGGAGGATTCCACTTAACATTTGAGGTTCAAGACCTAGATAGCGTTTACAAAAGTGCACTTGATAATGGTGCTGTCAACATTAGCGAACCTCAAGCGCAACCTTGGGGGGCGCGAGTTGCTCGGTTAAGAGATCCAAACGGTGTGCTTCTCGCAATAGGAGGTTTGTAGTTACAAACACTTTATGAACAAGTTATCCAACATACAAATAACAGGGTCACTAGACCTTACAAACCTCGTGTAATGAGCTACTACGACTACACCTTCGAGGGTGAAATTGTTAATCATGATGTAGGCTACATCTACACAGTTATATTTTTACCAGAGCATCTTATAGGTGAACTGCCACTCGATAAGTACCCTCGTTTACGAATAGAAGGTGAAGTAGCCGAGCAGCCTTTTGAAGGTGCCTGGCAACCTGTACGCGGCCGTTGGTACGTTATGCTTTCTAAAGATCTTCTCAAAGCCGCCGAGGTAATGCTCGGTGACATTGTAGAGATGCGGTTCAGAGTCGTTGACCAAAACACTGTTGATATTCCAGCTGAGTTACAACAAGTTATCAATTTCAGAGACAATATTAGTGAGGTATGGGAAACTTTAACTCCAGGTAAGCAGCGTGGCTTCGCTCATCACATCTCATCAGCAAAAACCTTACCCACACGCCAAAAACGTCTTCACCAAGTAATTCGGGCGTTAGAAGAAGGCTTAAGCCTGCGTGATCTGTAAAGCACCACATTCCCAAACTAATATGGCTAGTTATGCCCTTGTAAACATCTTACACAGCATCATCAAAATGCTTTACGTATGACAAAGGCATCACCTATCAAACTCATACGTGCGTGGAGGAATGTACCTCCACGCACAACGTTATCTACTTAGCTGACAACGGCCTCGAGCTCACACTCCGTCTGCTGGTCAGCCATCTCGTCAAGGCGACCTGCTTCCAGCTTTGCGCGGTTGTAAACCCGCAAGGCTTCATCTTCAGTCAGTTGTGTAAGGCTCTTGATGTCACGTCCAGTCACCTGCTTGGCATAACCGTAGTGACTTTCCGTGGTTAACCCAAGCTTACTTAAAGCTCGGTGCATCTCCGCAGCACGCTCTCGTGACAAGGTGCCATCTGACGTTAATCCTGTCCCCCGTTGCCCTTTGTGGTAGTCCTTAGCAATCTTTGCGTTTGGTAAGACTTCGGTGGAGGGTGGTAACTTGGCAAACCTAAGCACAGGCTTACCTGTGATTTTCTTTTTCTCGTCATCGTAAGCAACCCATTGATCATCAGCATCGTAGAGGTAGCGACCAAGACCAAACTTGCTGCACGCACGCTTGAACGCTTGTGCTTCAGCAGTGGGACCTTTTGCACCAAAGGTATCGTCTTTGACTTCACCTGTTGATGAGCGCATGACCGAGTAAATCGTCAAGCGGCAAATGAGTTTGTGCTCACCCCACGGTTGGAAACTGCACTCCCAGGCACCGGGAGCAACCTCATCAAGCCTTGCTTCGTATACGCGTGGGTCAGCGTAAGGCAGGGCTAGACATTTCTTCTTATCTCGTGTTTTGTTCCCAGCCCGCCATTCAATAGCGGACTCAGGGAAGGGTGCAGCTAGTGCTAGTAGTACTTCATTCCAATTGATGTTGTTGCAATCGTTCATGACATAACCTCCTCAGGTAAATGGACTACTGGCTTAGTGAATGGGTTTTGAATAGTTGGGTCGTTGAAGTTGAATATAGGTTCATGGATCGGCTCAAGTGGGACTTCAATAACTGCTGAGCCATGACACTCAGGGCATTCAGCAGGTAACTCGTGGTCGAGGTCGACGCGAATCCAGACTTTGCCAGGTTCAGGATCGCCGCAATGGGGGCATGCTTTGAATGTAGTCATGCTGTTACTAGCGACGCACGCTCAAGCACCTGGGTACCTTCAAAGTCATCAGTTTCTTGTTGTGGACGAATCACAACCCAAGCTTTCTCCTGAGACTCAAATGGTATGAACATAACAGCCATACCAAACCAGCCCAGAACGGTATTACCTAGCTTGTGAATCTTGTCTTGGCGGGTTGCCGTGTCCACGGTACGTGCTTCACCACGGGCAACAGCGGCGGCAATCTCAGCACCGAGAACTTCAGTCTGGTGTGACTCTGGCTCGTACTGAATGGTTTTTAACAACTTCTGGTAATTTTCTGCTACACTCATAACGTTTCCTTTCTGCTTGAAGACCAGATGGGGAGCGACATTTTCTACTCCGACCAAGTGGGTTAGGCTCCACTTGGTCATCTTTTTTGCGTACTGCACAACCTCCTTTCACAATTCCACCCGCACAGCAAGGCTGTGCTACTGCCACCCTGAGATGTCACATGAGGAATCCGTCACGACGATTCTCCTCAATGAGCTGCCAATCTGGTTCTGGCTGCTGTTGAGGGAGTTGCTCGAGTATCTCGTCAGCCACTGAGCATGCCCGCTGGGCACAGTCGAGGATAGTGTCAACGGGTTCTTCTTCACTGTCTTCACCCGCAGCACCCCAACCTGCAAGGTAAGCAAACGAGAAGGGACTGGTGTCCATACCCAGCGCGTCACAGACGATGAACGCCACGCTTTCCGCTTCCAGTTCTTTGATGTAAGTTTCCTTGCGCACGCCGTCTGTGTGCATGAGTGCGTGGGCTAGCTCGTGGATGAGTGTGGCCAGGTTGTTGAATGGTGAGCGGTCATTACGCAGCACAATCTTGTTATCCATTGGCGAGAAGTAACCTTCAGCACCGCCGTCAATCGTTTTTGTCTCTATCTTGATGTCTCGAGCCTTAGCAAAGCTCATGAGTGCTCGCGTGATTGGCTTAACGTTGGCGGGTTCACCTTGCAGCAGCTGCGGCGCTGGCAACGTTGGCACAGTTTCGCCGTCTGTCTGGGACACATCGAAAACAGATGCAGCACGAAAGCCAAAGACTTCAGACTCACCGTCGTCACCTTTTCTGGTCATGGGCACAGTAATTCGCAAGGCTTTCTGTCCTTTGAGCACTTGCCTGCCTGCTTCCTTCCACTTGCTGTAACCAGCTACGAGCGTGGCGGTAGGACACTGCGCCCAGATGAGCCAGACATTGCGGAAGCTGTAGGCGGTTTGGAAGGTGCGCCTGAATCTGAGTGCTGCCTTGAAGTCATCAGCGTTAAATAACTTGTGGACGTTCTCAGCGAGGATTTCAGCGGCTTTGTTGGTACGTTTGGGTGTGGATTCTGCTATCATGAGACTCCCTTTCAAGTAGGACAGGAACGGGATTGACTGTGTTAGCGCACAGTCTTTTTACTGGCGTAGTACTGTCTCCTTTCATTTGGAATTGCTGCTCTCACCTGCACAGCCTTGCTGTGCTAATTGCTTATCTGCACACCAAAAGAAAAGCCCCGACGCGTGAACGCCGAGGCTAAAGAAGTGACTCGAGCCACTAGGCAAGACCTAGCAACTCGCACTCGTAGTCGAAGTTTTCCCGTGGGTCGTCATGCCAACAGACAGTCGAGTCGATAAACTCACCGTTGCAGAACACAGCACCAAAGCCAGCGTTGCGACTGGATGAATCGAAGTGTGCTGTCTCGCCTGTTTCGACACTGGCTTCTTGGAAGGTGAAGTCGCCCAGGTCATAGTCTGGATTGTGTTGGAAGCGCTGCGCTTGCTCCCAAGTTACAGATGAAGGATATTGCTCGAGCCAGCTTGTGCGACCGTTGACGATGCACTTGACCTTGCGAAACTCAGACCGCACAGGACGCTTTTTGTGTACTGAAGGCTGAATGGCCCGCATGGTTTTCTTTGGCTTGGGAAGCGTGTCAGCCAGCTTAGCAACTGCGTAGGCAACTGCGAGCGCTGCTTCCCGGTCTTCTGGTTCATGGTCAACGAGGACACGCCCACCACGGATACGGTGCTCTGCTGCTTCCTGAAGCGCGAGACGTGAACGGTCACAGTGTTTCCAGAGGTCACGAAGATGCTCGAGCATGGAAAGCTTGCAGTAGGTGTGCTGCCCCTGAAGTTCCAGAGGCAGATGATTAACAAACTGAGAGACAGACAGATTCATGACTGCTCACCCCCGCGAAACAGAGGGCAGGAAGCAGGCGACCAACGATAGCAATGAAAGCCAGCCAGTTTTGCAGCGTGCCAGCAGCCCTGACCCAGCGAAGGCAGGACAGAAAGCGACGACGCAAACACAAAGACCGGAACGCGACGCGCACAAAGACCGAGAGAGAAGAAAGTACCACGCCCGACCGAGTCACCCACGAACGCCACAGCAGCAGTGAGCCGACCAGATGTGCCGATGAGACGTGACCGACCGAACAGCGCACCCGCTGCCTGCTGGCGAGTGCAGCCCGGCAAAGCAGACCCAAACCGAACAGGCACACCCGCTGAGACAGCCGCAGAGACCGAAGGACGAGCAGCCACCGGACAACCAGCAACCAACTGCCACGCAAGCACCACCAGCGACGAATGACGGACAGCAGCAGGTGCAGAAGGCAGGCAAGCGAGAAGTGATTCCAGCGCCCACGAGTCAGGACCGACAGCACCACCCGCAGCGATGCCGAGACCGTCAGCAACGCAGCGTGACACAACACGATGAACAGCAAGACGAAAAGATTCAGAACACGAGCGCGAACCAAGCACCCAAACGAAACCACCAGCAGGACGAGATTTGCGAGATACAGCCACGATGAACCCCCAAACAGGAAAGAATGAAACGGAAAACCGAACAACACGAACATGTACAAAACACCGTGACAGTCAAGCCCGAGCGCAGCGAGCTTGAGAGCTTATGAACGCGTTTGTTGAGTTAATTGCCTGTTTGTTGAGTTAAATTTGCACCGACTCGTGACAGTTCCGGTGATGGGGGCTAGATGCCCCCGGAAGCGGTAGCGTCAGCTAAGCGAAGGCTTGACAGAACGGTACGCTAAGGAGACATGTGTGTTATACCCGCTCTGGGAGAGTGAAACTAACCTCGATCAAATGCGACAACATGAGTGACTCGAGCCAATCACCTAGGACTTGGTAGACGACCACATGAGTGACTCGAGCCATTCGCCAGCATCATGTTTGCCAGCACGCTGGCACAGTCCCACTTAGTGAGCACAGCGCTAGTTAAATTTGCTGTGACTTGGATTGGAATGGGTTGCTCGAGCCAGTCACCACCACACCTGAGCACCCACGCCCGGACACGGTGACACCCTCACCCAAAGGCTTTTTACAAGCGACCTAGGCTTGTTTTTACTTAATGCAGTAATGCAGTAGCTACTGCGTACAGTAGTTAAGTAATGCAGTAGTGCAGTGATTGCGTAGCTGCGTAGTTGAGTTGTGTAGGAGGTGCGCAGATGTGTAGGGAGCCGATATTGAACGTATCTCGAGGAGTATCCAAGGTAGCGTGTGCCCTAACCATCATGGCTAAAGACTTCGATGCTTGGAACACACAAAAGAGAGAGCTAGATGCCCTAAGTAAGGTGCCAGAGTTTAGCCAGCGTGAATTGTGGTGGTGTTCGTTTGGTCACAACGTTGGTTATGAAACCGATGGCAAAGGCAAGAAGTTTAGACGCCCTGTGCTGATTGTCAGGAAGTTTAACAAGTTCATGTTTTGGGGTGCTGCCCTTACTTCAGTACCACCTAAGCCACACGCTGCACGCTTTTACAAGCAGGTGAGCTATAACGGACAGCCTCACAATGTACAGAGCTATGTCATCCTGTCTCAGATTCGGACATTCTCGAGCAAACGCTTGCTGTACCGCGAGGGTAGGTTAACCAGTGATGACTTTAGGGATGTAGTAGAGGCTATTAAGGGTTTGTACCCTTAAACATTACCGCCCCCACAAAAGCTGTGAGGGCGTCGCGCCGAATGGCGATTAATGACTTAATGGTAGAGCATGGTTAAATGCTTGTCAATCAAGAGTCTCGAGCTACTCATCATCACATGCAAAGCCTTTGACTTGAAACAAAGCAATCAAGTAGCTAGCAGTACCAGCAGCTACCGCTTTTTCTTTTTGGACCCTTGAACTGCCTTGAAGCGGGGGTTCGACTTACATATTACGATTAGACGCCCCTTCCGCCGAATGAGCTTGCAGTCAGGATGCCGCGATTTTGCGCTTTTCAGCGAATTAAGAACTTTCATAAGAATCTCCTCACTAGATTCCAGCTGACTGTCCTAAAAGAACTCAACAGGAACGCTAATGATAATCAATTCTCATTGTGATATTGCGCTGCAGTATGACTAGTCAAGGTCGCTACCTTCCAATCCGCTCAGTGAGCATCGCGCTGGTTAAATTTACTGTGACTTGGATTGGAATGAGTTGCTCGAGCCAGTCACTACTACACCTGAGTGTCCCTACAGACTTAACCATTAATGTTTATTGTCCATATACCCGAGTAACTAGGTAGGGTATAAACATAGCTATGCATATCCCTACGCAGGTACTTCATACACCCAAAGTTGTTTGAACTCGAGGTGTTGTGAAGCCTGAAGTGGGGAACGTCGTACAAATTTAGACGGAGTGAGGCTGCTGAGCTGGTTGATGTGGTTAGGCAGCTTAACTCATGTCAGGAGGAAATATGAAGAATCTGTTTGGCTTACTAATGGTACTGCTACTAAGCAGCAGCCTTGCTCAAAACTCTAACGTCACGGTGGGCGAGCCCTACACCGTCACCGACGGGCTCGGGCGAGAAATGACTCTCGAGGCGCCGCCTGAGCGGGTAGCCGCGCTGGCGAATGGCCCCTACGGGCACATGGCCAGCCTCGGTGTCGTTCCGTCTGCCGTACTCGCCAACCCTGAAATGATCAATGACACCGAGACCTACCTAGAAGAAGGCCCTGACATCTTCTGGGTGGGCGGCGACCCGTGGTGGGAGGTCGACGCCGAGCTCGTGGCAGTCCATGCGCCGGATTTGATCATAACTATCAGGCAACAGCATGTCGACTTGCTCTCCGGTATTGCGCCGGTCTTCGTCGTGCCAGGTGTTTCCGAGGAAGCCACGGGCGAGCCGCTTGCTTATTCTGAACTGCGCGCGGTCGGTGCGGCGTTGGGCCGGCCGGAAGACGCGGACACCGTCATCGAGAATTTCGAGCAGCTCATCGAAGCTTACGCAGCGATGGTGCCTGAGCAACCCACCACCCTCAAGATGATGCAGAGCGCGAATGGCGGGTTCGCCTTTTCCGCCGTAGCCGATCCGCTCTGCGCGCATTTGCTTGACCGCATCGTGACCTGCGAGTGGCCGCAGCCGCCCGGCGTGACCGACTGGGACTATCCCGGCACGCTCGAGGTTGCGCTGGCGCTCGACCCCGACGTCATCGTCCTGGCGAATAACTCGAGCACGCAGTCTCACGACGAATTCCTGGCAATGCTCGACGCTGACCCGCTCTGGAATGAGGTGGCGGCGGTCAAGAACGACCGTGTGCTCTTCTTCCCCGACTATCGCAATCCGATCTTTTCTTCAGTCGCCTCGGGACGGAAGTTCCTCGATACGGTGATGCCCGCGATGTTCCCCGGGGTCTTCCCCGAACCTCTCACCGACGAGCAAGTCCAAGAGATTCTGGCGAATCAGTAAGTGTCATCTGCTGCAGGTCAAGTACGTGACAGGGAACGCTTTGAGTGAGCCCAAGCCACTTTATACAACTTAAGATCTCAACCCAGCCCGTTAGCTATTCCTAGCGGGCTCCTGGGTGATGTAAACTGTCTCGCCTAGTTGAGTGTTTGTTCAACTGCGTCAGGTGGTGGATCAACAATGGCTGAGGGTAAGCGGGATGAGTAGTATAAGTCTTGCTCTGCACACCCCTAGCTCATATCCTAAAACCATGACGATACGCGAGCGCCTACACTGCAAGATCGATACCTTGCCAGAGGCTGAGCCAGCACAACTCGTCGCCCAGGTCAACCTACTAGATCAAGCTAAACTATCCTTCTAGACCTTGAATCAGGACTTCAACGCCTTCTTGCAAGCCATGCCCGAAGGTTTGGACAAGGGGTACACGCCAAGGTATTAGCCCACTGTTCAAACGTTGATCTAGCTTTTTTATGCCTACCCTCTCCGCAAACCGCGCTGCCCTACTCGCGTTTAGCTTAGGCTTGTTGGTCTTAGCGCTCAAACTGCTGGCTTACGGACTTACCGGCTCGGTGGCGCTATTATCCGATGCTCTCGAATCGGTTATCAATGTTGTCACAGCTCTGGTGGCCCTCATTGCTGTGCGTCTAGCACAACGTCCAGCGGACACTACCCACCCTTATGGGCACAGCAAGATCGAGTATCTTTCAGCCGTGCTCGAAGGGGTATTAATCGTATTGGCAGCGTTGCTAATTATTCAGCAAGCCTCAGTGGGGCTCGTGCGCTCTGGTGAGGTGGACGGTGTTGGTCTAGCAGCGCTGGTATCGCTTGGGGCTTCGGCTGTTAACGCTGCCCTGGCGGCGCTCCTCACACGGGTAGGGCGGCGTGAACGCTCCCCAGCTCTGACAGCTGATGGCGCCCATCTCTGGGCGGATGTCGTTACTTCGCTAGGCGTCTTGGCAGGGGTTGGGCTAGTCCAATGGACGGGGTGGTGGTTGCTCGACCCACTGTTAGCGTTACTGGTTGCGCTCAACATCTTGCGGTTAGGAGGCAAGCTCTTACGCGACTCGGTGGGCGGCTTGCTGGATGAGAGTCTTCCCGAAGCACAACAGCAGCGTTTGCAGCACCTTTTAAATCAGCATTTACACCGCGAAGCAGCGGCGCTCGAGGTACACGACCTCAGAACTCGCCGCGCCGGACGGCAAACCTTTGTGACCTTTCACCTGATCGTGCCGGGTGACTTGCCGGTACGCGACGCCCATGCGCTATGTGACCGGCTCGAGTCGGCCATCGCCCAGGACCTCTCCGGCAGTTTTACCACCATCCACGTGGAACCAGAAGAAAAGACCAAGCGCAAAGGCTTAGTGACACGGATTGGGGGTACCTAGTCCCTAGTCTAGGTTGGATACCTAAGCTTCTGTAGAGTTTCAAATATTCCTACTAGACTGGGGCCGTTCCTGCTGGCAAGTTGTCTTGTTAATATCTCAACCCCGCTCGTTAACCATCCCTAGCGGGCTTTTTACTTTTGGAGCTTACAAGCTGTTCAGCCCAGCTGATGCTGAACTCACCCTAGTTCCCCACGACCAACGCCTCACCCACCTTCTAAAATGACGATGTCCAGGGTCACACCTCGCGTGGTCACAGCTGTTACTTGAATCTCGGAGATGAGGCTGCTCAGGGGGCTGGTGACCCACTGCTGCTCGAGCTCCATCGTGCGATTGCGTGTTGCGCTGGCAATGACGAGGGTGGTCTCGCGAATGTACGTCTCAAGCTAACTGCGTTGACTGATCTAGTTTATCTCTAGCAGCAATAGGCTTAGTTCATGATGGTGCGGCACCTCCATTGATACAAACAAAACACGTCTAGGACTTATAAATTAGTATCCTAATTCACTACAAACAGAGTATGGAATAGTATAATATGTTATGGGTAAGCACTTCTCCTACAGCAACTATCACAACGGTTGGCACACCTGGTCAAGATACTTACGAGAGACTAGGGCAGACTGGTGTTGTGAGCAATGTGGTGCTAAGCATGGGCAAGTTGACTCTGTGACGAAGACCCGAGTGGTGCTTACGCTTGCTCATCTAGATCACGACCATACGAACAACAACCCGCGCAATCTCAAAGTGTTGTGCAGGTGTTGTCATCTCAACCACGACCGGGTAGATAACCAGCAGCGGATTCGGGCGGCTTGGGTGAAGAAAGCGGCTCGAGCTGGGCATTTATTTGCGAGCTCGTTGAGTACCTGAGGATGTATCCAAAAAAGTTTACACATTAAAAACAAATAAATATTCAATATATCAGCTACGTCTTGTACTATAAAAGGTGAATAACAGGCATATACTCCCTAGCCAACTTAATAGCTAAGGAACAAATCATACATACGCTAAACCGCAACTCATTTACATATTTCGCGCTTAACTTGCTCTAGCGTCTACTTCTATAGCAACATATCCGCCCCCACTTATTCGCCATTCGGTACTTAGGGAGTTGGACATGAGCTGTCATCTACAAACGCAAGATAAGTTTCATGAACTATTAGTACAAGACCCAAGCATTGCGCAACTCATCCAAACTTCGTCCTTTGATGCCCTATGGTTTTGGAATCCCCATAAACCAAATGAAGGCTGGCGTAGTGATAGTTTTTGGAAGTTGCTTGGTTACGATCCTGAAATAACAGTTGGGCGTCCTACATGCGATGAGGTTATCTACCCTGATGATCTTATGGTTACTGTGCAACAAGCACATCTTCACCTGAAAAATAATCAACATCCTTACGATGCTACGCTTCGTTTTTACGCTCAGGATGGTTCAATAGTATGGCTTCGTTCACGTGGTCAAGCCATTTACAATCAAGCTCATCAACCTATTGGCCTGTTTGGCACCTATGTTAATGTTACCCATCTCAATCAGCCAGTAAAGGATTTTGGTACAAGTGAATCACTTAATGAGCTTCTTCTTGACAATGATGACGTTTATACCATTACCATCTTACGAAACGGGACTTACTCTTATGTAAGCCCTTCATTTTGCGCCGATTTGGGACTTGACCCTCGGGATATTATAGGATCGTCATCCTTGTTTGCAGTTATTCCAGAAGATCAATCTAAGTGTGCTGAGGCCGCCAAGTTTTGCTTCAATAACCCCCATCAACCTTTCTACACCACGTTACGTAAACGCTTTAGGGACGGTACAACCTATCTAACCCAATGGGAGTTTATTGGCTTGTTTGACATAAGTGGCACAGTAGGAAAAATCCTGGGGATTGGTACTAATGTCACAAGGCGCATCAGTGCTGCAGCACGCCAACTGTATCTGACTAACTTGCTCAATACAACGCAGGCTATTGCTAACATAGGTGGCTGGGAAGTTGATCTGGTAACAGAGCAAGTTACCTGGACCGATCAGGTGTACAAAATCCATGAGGTTGAGGCTGATTTTGTACCTACCTTAGACAATGGGTTTGGGTTCTACCATCCAGACGATCGTAAGGCAATTGAAACAACCTTTGCTCAGTCGATACAAACGCGTGAGCCCTTTGACATTGTCTGTCGCATCATCACAGCCAAAAACAACTTGCGGTGGGCACGTTCATCTGGACGTCCTACCGTACACAACGGTCAAGTCACTCACATGACAGGTGTGTTTCAAGACATCACCCAACAAATGAAAACAGAGCAGGACTTGAGAAACACGCTTGATGAAAAAACTGTCTTACTTAACGAAATCCATCATCGGGTTAAAAACAACTTGCAGGTTGTCGCCTCACTCCTGAACTTACAAGCGCGTCAACT
>JBCCOX010000002.1:0-27473 GCA_039025155.1 Deinococcota bacterium
CTTTGTGAATCTTAAAACTCACGCCGTCCACAGATTTAACCGTACCTTCTCGAACCTTAAAGTGGGTTTTGAGGTTGGTGACTTGTAGTAGGGGCTCGAGCGTCGTTGCTGCTGTATCAGTATTTGCCACATCAGCATTTGGTGTTGATGTGCGCACGGTCTCAGTCTCCATAAGGATCCGCCGCATCTCGCAAACCATCACCTAAAAAGTTAAACGCCAAAATAGTTACCACAACGGCTACACCCGGTAAAAGCAACCACGGTGCCAAGGCAACCGAACTCAAGTTTTGCGCTTCCTGTAAAAGCACACCCCAACTGTTCACAGGTGAACGCAAACCCAGCCCTAAAAAACTGAGCGAGGTTTCTGCCAAAATCATGTCTGGAATGGCTAAGGTAAGCGCAGCAATAATGTGACTCCCAAACGAGGGCAACATGTGCCGGAAGATAATGCGCGCTTCACTTGCACCGACAAACCGCGCTGCGGTTACAAAATCTTCTTCACGCAGCGCCAAAAAGCGCCCCCTTACCACCCGTGCTAGCCCTGTCCAACCAATAATCGACAGAATAAGTGTAATGAGAAAGTAAACCCGCGTGGGCGGCCATTCAACTGGCAAAGCTGCAGCCAACCCCATCCACAAAGGAATGGTGGGAATAGAGCGAATAAAATCAATAAGCCGCTGAATCACGTTGTCGATCCAACCGCCGTAATATCCCGAAATACCCCCAATGATGATGCCAAAGACAAAACTTAAAATGACACCCAGCAGACCTATAGATAGTGACACTCTGGTGGCATACACCAACCTCGAAAACAGGTCACGCCCAAGCCTGTCAGCACCCCAAATAAACACGCGGTCTCTAGGGCCGGCATCAATCCCAAATAGATGAAGGTCACCGCGGATAAGCCCCCAAAACTTGTATTCATCGCCACGTACAAAAAACTTTAAGGGCATAATCACAGACGTGTCAGGTTCATAGGTAATACGGGCTGTTTCAGGATCGCGACTGCGGGTTAGACCGTACACAAACGGAGGCCGTAGGGTTCCTTCACTGTCGACAACACGTATTTGTTGGGGGGGTACAAACGCATGAAGCGGGCTAAACGCCGCTGGGTCGTAAGGTGCAATAAACTCCGCAAAGGCCGCCACAACATACAAAAAGACGATGATGACGCCGCTGATGACTGCCACGCGGTGCTTGCAAAAGCGCCACCAAATAAGCTGCCACTGCGACGCTTGGTAGAGCTTAGCGTCTTTACTAGTTGTTTGTTGACTTGCTGTAGGTTGACTTCCTGTTTGGACTGTCATCTCAACCAAACCGAATCCGCGGATCAACCCAGGCGAGTAACAAGTCTGAAATGAGCGTACCTAGTAGCGTAAACACGCTGAGGATAAGAATAAAGCTACCGGCCAAAAACATGTCTTGGTTGAGTAGCGCCCGAAGTAGGAGCGGGCCTGTGGTCGGCAAATTAAGTACCACTGCCGTAATGATTGACCCAGAAATAAGTGACGGCAAAGCCCAGCCCACCGTACTAATAAATGGGTTAAGGGCTACCCGCACAGGGTATTTCCAGATGACTCGGCGTTCAGCCGTGCCTTGGGCTCGAGCTGTTTCAACATAGGGTTTGTAAATTTCGTCTAGCATGTTGGCACGCACAATGCGAATAAGCCCAGCCGCGCCCCCAGTACCTAAGACAATCACAGGCACCCACAGGTGGGACAGCAAATCTAAAAACTTACGAAAACTCCAAGGTGCATTGGCATATTCCGGTGAAAATAACCCGCCCACATTCACACCTAAATAGGCAAAGGCAAGCCACATGAGTACTAGCGCCAGTAGAAAATTAGGAATCCCCCGCCCAACAAAGCCAAGAATTGTAAATACATAGTCAAAAAAGGTGTACTGATGGGTTGCTGAGTACACCCCAATGGGAATGGCAATAAGCCAGGTAAAGATCATCGATAAAAAAGAAATAAAGATGGTGAGCCCTACTCGCTGCCAAATAAGGTCGGCAACCGGTAAATTCCAATCTAGCGACTGACCAAAGTCACCCCTTAAGATAATGTCTGTAATCCATGTCCAGTACTGCTCATACCAAGGCCTATTAAGCCCGAAACGCTCCCGCAAAAGTTCAATGGTGGCTGCGTCAACAGTCTCGCCTGTTTCACTCAGTTGTGCAACATAGGCTGTCACGTAGTCACCGGGGGGAAGCTGAATAATGACAAAGGTCAAAATTGAAATAAGAATAAGCGTGGGAATTGCCCAGAGAATCCGCTGAATAATATAGCTAAGCATGAGGCTTTCCTGATTCTTGATGCTAAAAAGCTTGTATTAAAAGCTCGAGGCATGTAATACGTGCCATGCATGCCTCGAGCCTAAACTCACCATCTCGTTAACCTTAAAACTAGATTGATATCCGAGATACACCTTTGTTGATCTTTAGCGCTGATGCCACTTTACAAGTGAAATCCACGTCACATCTATGGTGTCGTATCTACAAAATCAGCAACTACTGACTTGCAAAAAACCACTGATGCGGCACACCATTACCGGGACTGCGCACGGCATCGTCACTAGTAAAACCACTGGGGAAGTTACGCAAGTTGCCGTTGATAATATAGATACTAGGCTCCTCACCCACAATGCCGATGTACCAGTTGTTGTCTCTGTTGACGCTAATTAAGTCTTGCACAGCAGCCCGTGCGTCTTCAATTGAGGCAGCAGATTTGGCGCTATCCCAAGCAGCCCATGCATCTCGAATAGGGTGATCGGCAGGCGGCTCTATGCCATTTTCGCCCGCCGAGTTGTACCACTTATAAAATTCGTTTAAGCCTGTTTCCCAACCCAAATAACGTCTTGGGTCAGCAGAAACAACCGAGCTACGGTCTAGCCCACCAAAATACATGTCTTGCTCATTGTTGGCACGGCGCTCTTCAAACAACGAACGCTCCATCACACGTACTAATGCTTCAATGCCAATGTCTGCCCAATAGGCGCTAATGAGTTCTAAGGCGTCACTTTCTGAGCGACTTTCAACAACGATACTCAGACGTTCGCCATCAGAACGTAACCGGAAACCGTCACTATCGCGTTCGGTAAGCCCAATCTCATCAAGGAGTTCATTGGCTCTATCTGGACTGTACTCAACCCATTGCTGCTCGTAGTCAGCATCAAAATAAGGCGATCCCGAAATAGGGCTTGCTTGTCTAGGCTCACCTAAACCCGAAAATACCAATTCGTTAATCGCAATGCGGTCAATGGCAATGTTCAAGGCCTCGCGGAAACGTATATCTTCATAAAGATTAGCTAAAACTTCGTCTTGGACATTGTAATTAGGAAAGAGAGATGTTGTGTTAGAACTGCGCCAAGTTACAACTTGATAGTTACCGTTGGCTTCGTTTTCTTTGTAAAGCGTAAAATCGCCCGCGTTGACGTGTCGTGCTTGGGCATCAATTTCACCTTGAATAATCATGAGGTTAAACGCTTCGTTGGCTTCAAAGAATCTGTGTTCAATAAAGTCAATATAGGGAAGCTGATTGCCCTCTGCGTCTACCCCGTAGTAGTACGGGTTGCGTTCCATCACCACAATGTCTGCAGGTGGGGGTACTTTGATGCGCCACGGCGTAATCACTGGTAAATCTGGGTTAAACCACCACGCTTGAATGGCCCCGTTTGAATCCCACAGGTCGGTCCAGTTTTCAGCACCGTACTGTTCAATTGCAGCTTGCAAGGCATCTGCACTTGCATAGCTTGGGTGAAAGCCTTGTAAATAGTGAAAGGGTTGAATAAAGCCGGGGCGGTCAAGGCCGGGCGCGCCCGTGCTTTCTTTAGCAAGAATTTCAGGAAAGAGCGGATAAGGGCCTACAAATTTAACTGTGAACGTACGTTCGTCCATAATTTCTACAATCATGGGTTCACCGTTTACTGTATAAAGCTCACTGATATTGGGGGTTAGCTCTTCGTTGAGGAAAATATCTTCGTACCAAAATTGAACGTCTCTGGTCGTGATTGGTGCGCCATCTGACCACTTGAGACCTTCCATGAGGGTAAAGGTAAATTCAGACCCGTCTTCACTAATCACAAAGTCGTCTACGTAGCCAGGCACAAGCTCGATGGTATCGGGGTCGAGTTGCACCATTTCAACAATGCGTTCCTCGAGCAACTTAGTTGGTCCCCAGCGGTCACTAGCACCTTTGTAAGCACGGCGTAAGGTACCACCGTAAGTGCCAATTTCTTCAAACACAGGAAAAACTCGAGGATTCGCTGGCAACCGCTCTTCTACGGGCGGTAACTCTCCTGCAGCGACCAACTCAGCTAGCATAGGAGCTTCGTTGTACTGAGCTAACGCAGTAGTTGAGATAAGTAACGCGCTCAGACATACCAATATCAATTTATTTGTGATAGGCAACTTCATAACTTCTATTTCCTCCTCTAGCACATGCATCAAATGTATACACGGCAGCTGTTTCTACGCACTCCGTGCGGGTTAATTCGTCAAGGAATTAACCGAAAAGGGTATTACAACGTTCACTCAGTGAACATCGCACCGGGATTAAACGACGACCTCCTCTTAACGTTTTAAAACATGCAATTTTGCGCCTAAGACGATATGTTATCGATAGCAGAACAAGGTAGTCCTGACGTCCCTCTAAAACTCCGGTGAGAATTTAGAGGGTTCTGTTATCGCTAACAGAATGACGTTCAATTTGAAGTCATCACACCTATGTGCGACATCAATAAACGTCTACTCGATACTTAAAACACGTGGTTGCAAAGTCACTATACAGAATTGCAGGGCAGCACACAAGTCCTACTTTGCACAAGCCTCGCCTCAAATGAGTCTCAATATAGGTAAAACGCGTTAAGATAGCAATTATGTCTCGGCCTGCTAAAGCGAACGTCAGTAAGCGTGTCACCGTGTATGACGTCGCAAAAGAAGCAGGCGTATCTGCCCAAACTGTCTCGAGGGTGATTAACAATCAAGGTTATATCTCAGACAAAAGCCGCACGCTGGTTAGTGCTGCTGTGGACAAACTTGGCTACGTGCCCAACCGAGCGGCACAAATGTTGCACACACGTACGTCCAACACGTTGGAGATCATCACCTTTGGCAACAGTCCTTTTAAATTTCAGGGTCCGTTTACAGGCATGGTGAAGGCCTCACAAGATTTGGGCTATCACCTGAGTTTTGCCATGAGCCCTGAAGAAGAGGTGGCTGAGGCACTCAACAGTATTGTGTCGCGCTTGATTGACGGCATTATTTTTATTGATGTTCACAATAAGCTAGGTGGCAATATTCCTGAGCAACTGCAAAAAACCATTCCCTATGTGTTTTTGGGTCAGCCGAGTGGGTTTAAGGGTCCTGCCGTGTCTTACGATCACCGACACGGCGCGCACTTAGCTGTTAACCACCTGCTGGATTTAGGCCACACACGCATTGCTGAAATACGCGGACCACTTGATGATATTGATGCTATTGAGAGGCACCAGATGTGGCTCGAGCTAGCTAGTGAGGTTGGGCTCGAGCCACATCTGGTCGAAATAGGGGACTACAGCTACAAAGGTGGTTACACCGCAGCCCTAAACCTGTTAGCGAAAGATAACGCATTTACGGCCATACTTGTTGCTAATGACTCTATGGCTGTGGGTGCTATGAGAGCCCTGGCAGAACAAGGTTTCAACGTCCCGGAAGATGTATCTATCGTAGGCTATGACGATGCCGCCCACGCTGCCTATGTTAGCCCTGCACTCACCACCGTTGCCCAAGATTTTGACGGACTAGGTCGTGAAAGCATCAAGTATCTTGTGGAACGTGTTCAACATCCTAGCCAAGCTGTTGAACACCGCTTGCTTCAACCTGAACTTGTGATTCGGGAAAGTACTGCCGAAGCTGTGTAATTCATTAAGTAGTGGCTGCTTTGGCTCTTGTTGTTTTAACATCAGTTTGACTTACCCCGTAAGCAGCTAACAAGATCACGACGACACCTACAATTTGAATGGGTGCTAACACAACATTGTAAAATACAACATCACTTCCCACAGCTACAACGGGTTCGACAAATTGAAGAACGGCAAGACGTTTGACCGCAACCCCACGGATACCTTGGTAAAAAAGAACATACAAAAGTGCTGTGTGGACGACACCTAAACTAATCACATATGCCCAATTTGTGCCACCATTTACCACCTCAGCTAATTGGGTAAACGGCAAAAGTAGTACTGCACCTACCACTGTTTGGATAAATGATACTTGTATAGGTGATGTCTTAGACACACGCTTGCCGCAAAACGTCAAGGCTGCATAGAACAGTGCTGCCAAAACCCCTGAGCCAATACCTAGAAAGACCTGTGGATCATTAAAACTGATGCCTTGACCACCAACTGTGATGGCAATGAGCCCTGCAAAAGCAACGAAGGTGAGTGCTGATGCTTTGACTGTAATGTGTTCACCTAGGAACACAGCACCTAACAAAATTAGAAAAAAGGGCGCTGTGTTGTAACTGATAATGCCAAGCGTAATTGAGGTAAGGCTGAACGCTTTGAATAAGAAATACCAGTTCAAGACCAGAAAAACGCCACCGAGCACGATGAAGCCTGTTTCTTGCGTCTTGATTGCCTTCAAATTGAACTGCTTAGTTGCCAATGCGTAAATACCAAGAAAAGGTGCGGCAATCAAACAGCGAAAAAACACCACATTGAATGTGCTTATTCCGGAACCTGCAACAAAAATACCTATTGAACCCGCTAAAACCATTGATGAGGTGAACACCCAGACGTTTTGTATCTTCTTGTTGGTCATGATCTGAGGCTACAGTTGCCCCGTCACAAACGCAAAAAGTAGACTAAGTAGAAGTTGGACTTACTATGAGTAGATTCGATAGAACAACAAATGGGTCTGATATAAACTGCTTACATGAAATTAAGTCAACTCAAAGCTTTTTTGATAACGCTGGACTGCGGTACCTTTTCGCAAGCTGCCCTCGAGCTAAACATGTCGCAATCAGCTGTGAGTTATGCCGTTGCGGAACTTGAGACAAGCTTAGGTGTGACACTGCTGCAACGAGGTCGTACTGGTGCCACAGCTACACAAATCGGTGCAGAAATTGCCGTTCAAACACGTCAAGTATTTCAACTTACAGAAGCTATTCAGCAACTTGCTAGTCAAGAAACTGGCGCACTACGCGGCGAGTTAAACGTGCTCACCTTTCGCAGTGTGGCAAGTCGGGTCATGCCAAGCGTTCTTAGCTACCTTGCCAAACATCATGCGGGCTTACGCGTTAACCTTGTTGAATCCAGTACAAATCACGCTGAAGTTGAACACAACTTGCGCGAGGGACGTGTTGATGTTGCTTTTGTGCAGCTTCCTTTTTCAGATGAGTTTATCCAGTGGGAAGTATTACGTGACCCGTACGTTGTGGTACGTGAGGCTCAAAACCCAAAGCGAGCCGTTCGCTGGCGAGATTTTCAAGCTACGCCGCTCATTCTTTATGGGAGTCATGAAAGCACTGCTGTCATTGAACAATATTTGAAAGCTGAGCTAGGGGACGTTAAACCTGCTTATCAAGTAGAAGAAGACAGCACCTTAATCCGTATGGTGTCTGAGGGATTAGGTCTCACCATCATGCCTCAACTTGCTATTGATGCTTTACCTAACAACGTTGAAACGGCTGCCTTGCCCGAATCACTCACACGCAGTATTGGTATCGCAATTGCACCTCGCGGGCTTAAGATACCGGCTGTAAGAACGCTCATCAATGTTCTCAAAACCCAGTATCCTGAAAGTAAGCTACCAAATTTAAACGCTGTTAAACAACAAAGCTGAAAACTTCGAAACATGCTTATCTCTACATGCGCGATAGCCACAAGATACGGTAAAGATGATGGGCTTCATGCAACAAGAAGAACTCAAACCACATACTGACGGACAGTTGACCCAGTTTGGGATGAACACCAGTGCGCTCGAGTTGCTCAGCACTTAACCCCGTTGCAAAGGTGATTAGCTTAGCTCGCTGTTCTTTCAACTTGTTTAAAACAACATGATAATCAAGTATCATCCAAGCTTCTGCTTCAGTATCTTCTTCATTGCTATAGCGCCCAAGCTGTGGGGTATCTTCGTTGAGAATACGGTCCATACGCTGCAAAAACACCTCATGGTAGCGGCCAAGGTGAGCAATATTTTCACGAATTGACCATTTATCTGACTCAGGACGCAGCTCGAGCCTATCTTGCTCTACACCACCAAGTAGCTCAAACAATGCCTCAAACTGCGTTTCCAGACGGCTACGAACTGTCTCAGCTAACATCAAATAAGTTTATCATTAGCAGGTTTGAGCCTTTTGATTCAAAGCTATGCTAGATTCATCTCCTAATAAACATCACAATTGATGCTAAACTAGCTCAACTTTAACTTGTCAACTGTTGACAAGTGGTTAAACCAATTTTTGATCCCTATCCCGAAATCCTTTTAGGGACTGCGCTGATTGAAGACTACACCGAAAGAAGGTAACTATGGACCACTGGCAACCGCTCCAAACCCTCCACACCCGCACGCTGCGCGATAACGTTGTGTCGCTCTTGCGTGAGGCCATCGTCAAAGGGACGCTGCCAGCCGGCATTGAACTCAACCAAGCCCATGTGGCTGAACGCCTTGGCATTAGCCGGGGGCCCTTGCGGGAAGCACTTGGGCAGCTCGAGCAAGAAAACCTCATTCGCACTGTGCCTTATAAAGGGTCGGTTGTCACCTCACTTACACCTACTTATTTGAGTGAGCTGTATTCGCTCCGCAAAGCGCTCGAGCAATTTGCCGTTGAACAACTCCTCGAGCCCAGTTCAATTGATGTGAGTGATGATGCGCCTAATATTGACGCCATTTTGATAACCACAACCCAAAAGTTGCGCAGCGTGGTTGACGACATGCACGATGCCGCCCTCGCCCAAGATAACGATGGGTTGGTTGAGCTTGACCTAAGTTTCCACCGCATTATCATCGAAGCGCCGGGGCACAGTTTGCTTAAACACACCTGGAGCCCGTTAGAGATGGGCGTGAAACGTTGCTTGTACACGCGCCACAAAATTTACCGCAGCCTTGACCAAGTCATTGGCAACCATCCAGATATCATCGAGGCTATCGAAGCCAAGAACATAAACGCAGCCAAAGCTCTGTTGCACGACCACATTATGGAAGCTGGCAAAATGATGCAGCAGTACTGGGAGGAAGCACCTGAAACTGAGCCTGTCTCGAGCGAGGTTGTTTTAGACTCGTTGCAAGCTCACTTGTCTGAGCGTTTAGATGCGCCTTCAGTCGTCACAAAAGTTGGTTCGAACAAAGCTGTCAAGGTAAAAAGGTAAGGCATTACGCACTACAAATGCTTATTCATCACACTATCTAAAGATAGGTAGCTCTCATCTCTTACTTGAAGGCGGCCAACGTAATGATTTGGTCGCCTTCATCTTCTGTGGTACAAGTTCAATCACAAGAAGGTTAATCGTATGCTCAACAGCGCATACTTTCTTGCTTCATTTTTAAACGTTAAGTTCAATTTAGTTGAGACTGCTTTAAGTTCAAACTTTGACCTTAGCAGTAGACATTTGTAGAATTTTATAAGTATCTCACGTGAATGCATTCATCCTAAGGAGACAAACAGCATGCAAAAGTTAACTGTTGGCAATGTGACGGTAGACCGTGAAGAACATCCTCAGGGTGCTATCGTCAAAGGTGCAATCCCAGTCGGTACAAGCATGGGCGGGCAGGTGCAGGAAATTCCTATTATCGTCTATCATGGCGCGAACGATGGTCCGGTGCTGTGGCTTAATGGCGCAACCCACGGTGATGAACCGGAAGGTCCGTTTTCGATTTTTCTAGCTCTACGATCAATTGATGTGAGCACCCTCAGCGGTACAGTTGTAGCCTGTCCAGTTATGAACGTAGGTGCGTTTACCGCGGGCACACGTGGCGATCCACTTGACACGTTTAGCTACGACATGAACCGCGTTTACCCTGGTCGTGACGGGGGCTACCCAACCGAACGCGCTGCTCATGCTCACTGGACAGCTATGCAAGATACTTGTGACCTACAAATTGCCATTCACTCCGGTGGAGAACACTCTTATCTTGCCCATATGATCTTTGCGTCGGATAACGCAGCTAGCATGGAACTCGCTGCGGCGATGGGCGATCACTGGCCGCTTGTATTTGCAAGTCCTACGGGTGGTGGGAACCCTAGTTCTAAAATGGGCGCACTTGGCAAAGGTGGTATTACTGTAGAGCTGGGTGGGAATTGCCGCACCCTCACCAAAGATTTTCATACTATTGCTCACGATTTAGCGAATAGCTACCTCAACGTTATGAAGCATTACAAAATGATTTCCGGTGAGGCGACATATTGTTCGCAGTGGCAACAGGGGCATCAGATTGCTTTGCTTGCACCTGAAACGGGCATGTTTGTGGGGAATGAAGCGCTCGAGTTTGAAACTATGCTCAAAAAAGACACGCTGCTCGGTAGTATTTACAACCTCTATGGAGAGGTCATTAGCGAACTGCGCGCCCCGCAGGATGGCGTGGTGTTTGGGTTGCGCTCGAGGCCGTCCGTACTCGCCGGCCAGTGGTGCTGCTTTTTTGGCGTCGTTGATGAGGTTGCGACCGACCTGCTCACCCGTAAAGACAGCTAATGAGTCAAGACTCTCTTATCGGCATTCAAATTAGTCCCATCAGTTTTATTGATGAAGGTGTAGACGACGTCCTCGAAACCTTACAAACGCGGGCGAGCGTCAACACCTTGTTCATCGGCACCGTGTCGTGGCTAGGGCTTAAAGTTGGCCGCAGTATTTCCCATGAGCTAGACGGCTTTCCCGATCACGGTATCCCCGAACCCATGGCGCTCCAAGGCGGAGCCTATTTTGAGCCACACCCGGAGTACTACACTAATACCTTAATCAAAGACTTTCGCAGCAAGGACCCGCAGATGGTCGGTAAAGACATCCTCAATATGGTCATTCCGGCGGCTAAAGCGCGGGGTATGCGCGTTTATGTCGAGCTGATGGAGCCGTTTTTTAAGTACGCTGGACACGGTTCAGCTAGCAGTGTGAACATCCCCAACATGCCCCAATGTTTGGAGGTGGATTGTTACGGACGCATTGGCAGTGAACCCAGTACCAGCGAACCCAACTATCGTCGCTGGATTCATGGCATCATCGAAGATCAGTGCCGCAACTATGAGCTTACCGGCATCATGTGGTGCAACGAACGGCGTAGCCCGCTTGACCAAGTATTTTCAGGCAGTGCACCAGGAGATTTTAGCCCTGCTAGCGCGGGAGAAGCAAACCAGCAAGGCATCAACGTTGAGCTGACTAAAAAGGCATTTCGTGAGGTTGTTGAGGTTGTTAATGACATACGCACATCATCAGCTGATGCTCACGATGGTGCGCTAGTTGAGATTTTGCGGGTGCTTCTTGCCAACCCTGAGGTATTTGTCTGGGAGAAGTTTTGGCTTACGCGCAACAAAGACCTCGACCGCGAGCTTTATGGCCTCGTTAAATGGATTAACCCCAATTTGCAATTTGGCTTAAACGTCTGGAACCGCAACCATTTTAGCCTCTTGCGCAAGGCACAGTGGCCATGGGCAGAACAGGTGCGCTATGCCGATTGGGTTAAGCCGATTACCTATCAACACCAAGCTGGCGAAATTTACCAACGGGAGATGAAGCAGTGGCACGCCAGTTTGCTAAAAGACGTCTCCCCTGATCTATTCACCCCGCTGATGTACCAGTTTTTAGGACTTGACGAAGCCCCCTGGCAAAGTTTGATGCAAACAGGCATGAATCCCGACACCTATATTTATGGGCAGTGTGAAGATGCCGTGCGCGGCGTGAATGGGCAAATCCCCGTTTACATGGGACTTGGTGTAGATGCACCCAGAGTTCACCCCGATCAGGCTAAATGCACGCCGGAGATTGTCTATCAAAGCGTGCTTGCCACCTATAAAGCAGGCGGTCAAGGCGTCATCTTTTCACCAAATTATGCGAGTATGAATCTAACAAATTTAGATGGTGCAACCAAAGCGTTCAAAGAACTTGGCATTGTGGCGTGATAGTGCGATTTAATGGTATTGCGTGATGGCTACACCATGTGCATGTCACAACCTAGATGACACAAACCTCAAGTGATGTAGCCACGTACGTTTTGACAAGAGAGGGTCTCCCCTATACGCTTATACAATTCAGCTTGACTAGGTATTAATTGAAGTTGCTCGAGCACATTATCACACCCTCATTGTTGACTATATTCATGACATCAGACATTGCTCGAGACCTCTATAAACATGCTATCTAACGCTGATAAAACGAGATAATAGCCTCACTCGTCTAAAGGAGAATAACCATCGACAAAGTTCGCGTGTATTTTGACTATCAATGCCCTTACGCTTGGCGGGGCGCAGAGTTGGCTGCAACTATCGCCAAACCCTTAGACCTCACGTTTGAATGGCATCATTTTAGTCTGTGGCAAAGCAATTACAACCCCAAGGCGGGTGACGACCCCAACAGTAAACTGTGGGAACATCCCTTAGATGATGCGGCACTTGCAGGTGAGCAGCGCGGCGGATGGGGGCTTTTGCCGTTTTTGATTTCCATTGCAGGTAGTGCGCAAGATGCCAACAAAGAAGAAGCCTTGCGATTAGCTATATTTCGCAGTTTCCACCAAGATAAAAAACCGTTTGACCTCAACACGCTTCTGCAGCTTGCAGCGGATGTAGGGTTAGATGCAGGGAAGCTCGAGCAAGACCTCAACAACTCTGAACACCGCCAAACCCTAGCTCGCGAACATCAAGACGCTAAATCTCATCACGTTTTTGGTACGCCCACCTTTCACTTTGAATCTGAGGGCGAAGATCACCTCGCCTACCTCCGCATCACCCAACTTCCAGATAGTGAAACTGAAGCCATCAGTTTATTTCAAGATTATTGCAAGATGCTCACAACCTATCCTTACCTACAAACCCTGAAACGTCCGCGCCCACCCGCTTAAAGGAGACTTAGATGACACAGATAGCACCCATCCGCATCGACCCTGTCCGTATAGGCGTGGACGTGGGGGGCACATTTACAGATTTGGTCGCGTATTTGCCGGAACAGGGCAAGTTGGTCGAAAATAAAATCCTCACCACACCTCACGAACCTACGAAGGCTATTTTGCAAGGTGTGCAGGAGTTACTAGAAGCTGCCGGGCTAACCTCTACAGATTTAGCTGAGGCAGTCATCATCCACGGCACCACGCTCATCACCAATGCGTTAATTGAACGGCGTGGGCAAGATATTGGGCTTATTACCAACACCGGCGCAACCGACATTTTGGAAACGGGCAAAGGCAATCGCTATGACCCGTATGACAGGTTGCTCGAGCGACCCGACCCACTCGTCCCCCGCCAGAGCCGCAAAGGTTTGAGCGCGCGTATGGTGGCGGGCGGCAAAATTCACCAAGCTGCAGATGACGCCGAAATTCGTCAAACGTTACAAGACCTAGCTGATGACGGCGTAACAGCCGTAGCCGTTTGTTTGATGCACAGTTACGCTGACCCCGGCCACGAGCGGCGCGTGCGCGACCTGGCTCGTGAGATGGGTCTAAATCTCTACATCACCTTATCTTCCGACGTTGCCCCTGAACTTGGTGAGTTTGAACGGATGACCACGGCGGCCGCCAACGCCTACATTCAACCCATTGCTGAGGGCTACTTGGCAACCTTGCAAACGGCATTACAGGATGCAGGTCACGGCGGGCCGTTTTATTTGATGTGGTCAGATGGTGGCCTCGCTTCGGTAGAGGCTACCTTGCATGCGCCGATTCGTTTGCTCGAGTCCGGCCCTGCTGCTGGCGCGCTAGCCGTAGGGTATTTAGCCAAGCAACACATGAAACACGAGGCCACATCAATTGCTGATACATCATCAGCCTCAGCAAAACGTGTACTGGCCTTCGACATGGGCGGAACAACAGCTAAACTATGCCTGCTCAAAGACGGCAACCCTAGCCGCAGCGCGTCATTTGAAATTGGGCGCGTTCACCGCAACAAACCGGGGAGTGGTACCACCGTCAAAGTACCGAGTATCCACATGCTCGAGATTGGTGCAGGTGGCGGTAGTATTGGTTGGTTGAACGATCTGGGGCTACTTAATGTGGGCCCGCATAGCGCGGGTGCAGATCCCGGGCCTGCCTGTTACGGACAAGGCGGCACCGACCCCACCGTGACAGACGCCAACCTCTTTTTAGGGTATTTGTCAGATGATGTCACCCTAGCTGGTGGACTTGCCCTTGACCGCGTACGCGCTAAAGAAGCCCTGGGACACGTTGCCAGTGCCAGTGGCTTAACACCTGAGGATGTCGCTGTTGGCATCCGCCGCATCGTTACCGAAACGATGGCCCAAGCCGCGCAACTCCATGTTACCGAACAAGGGGACGACCCACGCGAGTATTTGATGATGGCGTTTGGGGGTGCGGCGCCACTCCATGCGTTTGATATGGCGCAGCACTTGGGCATCACCCAAGTTTATTTACCCAAGCGGGCGGGAGTACTCTCTGCGTTTGGGTTTTTGACGGCGCAAGTTGGCCTCGAGCGCGTGCAAAGTTTTGTCTCTCCCCTAGCCAGCATGTCTGAACCCGACTTACACAAGGTCTTTGACGAACTCAAAGCTCACGCGGGCGCTGCCCTTGCCTCTGCCAACGTAGACGCCCAGGACATCCATTGGCGCTACGCACTGGATATGCGTTATCGCGGGCAAGGTTATGACATTCAGGTTGATCTGGAGGATATCCAGCAGCTTGAGGTGAGTACGCTCGAGCAGTCTTTCACCCAAACCTACACTACGCGCTACGGCCACGAACAAGAAGGTGCTATTGAAATTCGCGCTTGTCGCGTAGTAGCCCAAGGACCAGAACCCAAACTCGCAACTACTTCGGAGACAACAGAGGGCATTTCTCCAAGTTCTCAAAGATACAGGCAAGTCTGGTTTAGCGAAGGCGGTTGGCTCGAGACACCTGTCATCACCCTTGACGACCTGCAAGTTGGTGTCACAGTCAACGGGCCCTTACTTGTTGAAGCGCCACACACAACTTTTGCTGTGGGTCAAGGTGGCACGCTCACCCTCAGTGAGGATGATGCGCTCCTGATGAGTGTGCCCAAGCTGGCTGCGAGCATCCAAGCTGATACTCATGAAACGTCCGAACTAAGCCCCATTGACCTCGAGATCATCATGGCGCGCCTTCGCAGCATTGCCGATGAAGCGGATCAAGCGCTTTTGAAAACAGCGTTCTCGAGTGCCGTTCGTGACGGCAAAGATTATTCATTGGTTGTTGCCGACCCCCAAGGGCGCTGTATCGCCATGCCAACGACCTGCATGCCCTTGTTTGTGACTTGTATGCCGCGCACGATTGCGCTCGTCACCGCCATGTACGACCGCAGTGACTTTTACGATGGCGACATCCTCATGACCAACGACCCGTGGCTGGGTGCTGGGCACAAATCCGACGTGGCACTTATTGCACCTGTGTTTGTGAATGGTGAGTTGATTGCGTTTATTGGCACGATTGTCCATGTGGCGGATATCGGCGGCACCATGGGCGACTTTCGCGCCTGGGACATTCACGAAGAAGGGTTAATGCTGCCGCCCTGCAAACTTTACGAAAAGGGCAAGCTCAACACCTCAGTTGATGCCATCATTCGTGCCAACACCCGCGCACCGGAGATGGTAATTGGTGACATTCAGGCGATGCGCACAGCTATTGAGGTAATTCGTAGCCGACTGCTAAACCTGCTCGAGGCTAGCCCCCAACTCAACCTCGAGCGCATTGCCGATGACATCAGTAACCGCGCCAGCGACGCCTTTTTATCACGGCTCAAGATGATTAACCCCGGCACCTACCAAGCTGAGCTTGTTGCTGATGGCATCCTCGAGGGCGACGAAGAAATGCAAAAGCCCATCCACCTTGCCCTTACCGCTACGATGCACGATGACGAACTCTTACTAGATTTTGCAGGTAGCGACGCCCAACGCCCCCGTCAAGCCATCAATGTGCCCATTTCGTATACCTTGGCGGATGCCATTTATGCCATGCAATACATGCTCGCGCCAGCCGTCCCTAACATTGGCCCGCAGTTTAGCCCCATCCGCGTGAGCGCTCCCGATGGCTGCATTCTTAACGCGCATGCCCCTGTACCTGTCTTTGCACGGACCCGCACCGGCATTCACATCAGCACCCTTGTGAACGCCGCCCTTGCTGAGGCTGTACCCGAACTTGTCCAAGCGGGCTGCGGTCACAACATCATCTTTAGGCTCATGGGACAACGTGAAGACGGCAGCTATTTACAGATGACGTTTATGCCCAAAGGCGGCATGGGTGCAACAGGCGGGCGTGATGGGTGGCACTGCACGGTGTATCCCACTAACTGCACCATGATTGCCACCGAAGTTGCGGAAACCCTCTTCCCTATTCGCGTTGACCGCGCTATGGTGCAAGATTCTGCAGGTCCCGGGCGTGAACGCGGTGGCTGCGGGCAAGTTGTTACTATCACTTCACTGTCAGAAACGCCCTTAACGCTGGGCTTTCGTCCCAACTTCATCCAAAACCCGCCGATTGGTTTAGCAGATGGTCTAGCAGGCGCGCCTGCCAAAGTTGAAGTGATGGGCAAACCCCAAGACGAAGACCCAGTAACGCTTCAGCAAGGTGAGTGGGTGCGTGTCTTTACGGCTGGTGGTGGCGGCGTGGGGAACCCCCTCGAGCGGCCCCATCACAAAATCATGCAAGACATTGCCAGTGGGATCATCAGCCTAGAGCACGCCCGCGAGCATTACGGGGTCGAAGTTAGCCAATTAGCAGATGAAGTTGTCTAGCAGAGGTGTATTCTTATGAGTCACATGATGGCATAATATCCACCTTGTATCTAACGTTCTCCTCAGTTCCCTTTCCCCAGCCTTATTCACGATGAAAGACACTTATGACAACGAAGCCCTTAGCCCTACCAGATAGCTATAATCCACAAACCTATCTGCTCAAAAATATTACTGACAACGGTGTCTTCCACGAATCACGCAAAGGTGCTGCATTTGCAGCACAACTTGTTGCCAACGGTACAGCGCAAGATTTAGAGCTAGCTGCAAAGGTGCTCGAGGTTGTCTTGGGCTGCCAAGAGCGGGATGCAAACGACCCTCACGTGGGCAATTTTTATTGGATGCTAGAAGACGATGTTGTCCAAGACTTAAATGCGGTTGAGTTTTGTTTGGAATACCTCATTCCCATGATGCTCCAGCATCGCACTCGCTTAGCAGAGGCGACCCAAACAAAGGTACTGGATGCCATTCGTTTAGGGTTGGCAGAGGTTACCAAGCTAGATGTGCTCGTCGCCTACAGTAATATTGCCTTGTTGGACATCATGAACACTTGCTTGGGAGGTGAGTTGTTGGATGATGACGGCATTCGGGCTCGAGGACAACAAAAACTTGTGGACTGGTTACACTTTACAGACAGTAATGGCACAACCTTTGAGCACAACAGCCCCACCTACACAGCTATCTGCATTAAATCGCTCAAGCGCATTGCTGACTACGTTCACGACGAAGCAACCGTTATTCGCGCCAGAACGGCGTTAGCGCGGCTAGGGCTTAGTGCGTTTATGCATATCCACAAAGGGACAGGACGCTGGGCGGGGCCGCACAGTCGGGCGTATCATCCTTCTATTTTGTGTGAAACGCCCCCTGAGTTAGAGCTTGTGCAAACATGGTTAGCAGAAGACATCTTGCCTGCATGGTTAGAAGATGTCCTCAACTCCCAACCGCACCAGTTTGAAGTTACCGAAACGGCCTCGGTAGACCAGCAGCTTGCCTTAACAACCTACCAAACGCCCGAGTTTGCACTTGGTGTGTCCAGCAAAGAATTTAGCGGGCAGTCCAATGTGATTAGCCTGCACTACACCTGCCCCACATCCGCCAAGCCGGGGGTTGTTTACACGCGCTACTTAACCAATGAAAAATGGCTGGGTGACTTCTACCATGCAACCGACCGCAGTAAGTCACGCAACATTGTTGATGAAGGTATGTTTTACGGCGTGCAGCACACTAACAAAGCCATTGGACTATACACACTTGCTCGCCCAGCCGTTATCAATAGTGCCAAGCTTAGCCTCATTGTTTCGGGCGCTAGCAAGGTGGATGAGGTTTGGTTAGATGATGAACAGATACCCTCAAAAACCTTTGAACGCCATAGTGATGACCTTGTCATCATCGCCAGTGGTGAGGTCTACATTGCCATCAAACCCCTTACCCGAACGCAACTGGGGAAAACCCGTCCTATGCGACTTGTTGAGCGAGGTGGCGACCTCGTGCTTGATTTGTATAACTACCTAGGGTCAGACAAGTCATTTTGGGAACTTAACTGGCCGCACTTTTTTTACAAAGGCAAGGTGCAGTGTGGTGTTTACCTTGAGGTAGCCAAGCGCACAGATTACACTGATGCTCGAGCTTTCAGAGATCACATCCTCTCTGGCACATTTAGAGATGACACAGCGGATGCGTTTACCTTTGCCGGCCAGCAAGAACGGTGCTGGTCAGTTTCTTATGCTCGAGACGATGAGGAGTTTGGCATCGAAGTTGACTTGATGCAGTGGCAGTTAAAGCGCCGCTGGACCCACGCAGGTGACCTTGGCTGGCCAATGCTCGAGGCACCCTTTGCCCAACAAAATGCCACCGGATTGGTTGAATGTAATGGCGCAAGACTCGAGTGCAAGCCAGCCCCAGCTTGGCTCTACGCTAGCCCTGAACGTGATTTATTCGTGGCTGCGTATCACGGGGCTGAACCAAGCCCGCTCAAGCTAACCACCCCAACAACTACCGTCACTATCTCTAGCATGGGGTTTGGCACGGTTGTTTTAGATCGTGGTGAGGTGCAAGTGGACGCACTTGCACTGGGAGATGTTCGTGTCAGCCACCAAGATAGTGATACCCCAAAATGAGCATCCACCCAAGTTTTCCAAAGCATATACCTCTATTCGACCACAAACTCGTCATACAAAAAAAAGTTAAAGAAATTTTTCACAATTATCTTGTGCGTTAAAAATTTATCTCAATACATAGGAGTTATTTATGGATCATCTCAAACATAAGCAGTACTACGACTACACAGCTATGACAGCTTATTTACAGCAACTTACTGCGCAGTATCCAGACTTGGTGGATGTCTACAGCATCGGCCAAAGTTTTGGTGGGCGGGATGTCTGGTGTGTGGAAATTACCAATAAACAAACAGGCAATGCCAAAGACAAAGTTGGCTATTATATCGACGCACAAATTCACGCTGAGGAGCACGCAACCTCGTCGGTAGCGCTTTATACAGCGGGGTATTTGCTCGAGCACCACGACACCGACCCCACTGTCAAGCGCCTACTTGATGAGCAAGTTTTCTATATCTTCCCGCGCATCAACCCCGATGGTGCTGAATATTCACTCCAGCATCCCTATTATTTGTGGTGTGGTAACGGTCGTTTCCAGCCTGGCCATGAGCGCGTTGAAGGCCTCAAACCCCAAGACCATACCGGGGATGGGTTCATCACCACCATGCGGGTTAAAGATTCCAAAGGTGAGTGGAAAAAAAGTGAGCAGGACCCGCGCCTCATGGTGCAACGGGCCCCTCATGAACAAGGTGGGGAATACTACCGCCTCTACCCCGAAGGCATGATTGAGAATTACAACGGCATTCATGTTGAGGTTGAACGACCAGAAGATGGCAACATGAACCGCAACTTTCCTGCTAACTGGTCACCAGATGAGTATGGCGCGGGCGAGTATCCGTTGTCTGAGCCTGAAACAGCCGGCTTAGCGCGGTTTATTTTGGATCACCCGAATATCGCGGGGATGTGCGCGTATCACACACATGGCGGCATCATTTTGCGGCCGTCCATGACGAAACCAGACAGTGCCATGTCGCCGCGTGACCTCACGCTCTATCAAGATTTAGGTGAAGCTGGCACCGAGGTGACGGGCTACCCCACCGTCTCTATATACGAGGACTTTACGCCAGACAAAAGCAAACCCCGTCACGGTGGTCTGATGGACTGGACCTATGAGCAAATGGGCATCATCAGCCTTGGGGTGGAGCTTTGGGACCTTGAAAAAGAAGCAGGCGTAGACAAAACGCACTTTTATAACTTGCACCCGCGCAGTGAAGAAATACAGCTCAAGGTGTTTAACTGGGTCTTGGAGCACATCGGTGAGCAAGGCTACCGCGACTGGACGCCCTACAGCCACCCACAACTTGGCGAGGTCGAGGTGGGTGGCATGGTCTATATCTGGACTTACCGCAATCCACCGGGTGCTTACCTAGAAGAAATGTGTCACGACAATATGCTGTTCAACTTACGTCATGCTGCAGCCGCCCCCAAGCTAGTGATTGATGATGTCAGCATCGAAGCGCTTGGGGCAGACCTTTACAAAGTATCCGCAGTGGTGTCCAATCATGGATATTTACCAACTAACCTATCCGACGTGGCACTCGAGAATGACGTTGCTAAGCCAGTAATAGTGAGCCTCGAGCTAGCTAGTGCCAGCCTCATTATGAACGACGCCAGTCAAGACCTGGGGCATTTAGCCGGGCGCAACGAACGTAAATTTCCGTATAGTCCGTGGGGTCAGCAGTGGTCAGCGGTGAGTAAACACGCACAGTGGCTTGTCAAAAAAGAAGGTGAGGGTGCAAGCATCACAATAACGACAGCTAGCGCTCGAGCAGGCAGTCACCGCACCACGCTAAACATCTAACATTCTTTATATTGATGAGCTGCGTTAGTCAACAGGACTCATCTCATTGATGACGACCTCAGTCACCGCACCTTCAGTTGCTTTGGCATAAGCAGCCAGGTGCGGTGCGTTCATGTGGGCTTGCCACAACTCGCGCGATTCCCAGTTTTCGTAAAACATGAAGTGAGTTGGTGTGTCATTATCTTGGTGGAGGTCATATTGAAGACAGCCATCCTCTGCGAGGGTAGTGGGAATCAATTTCCTGAGTTCCGCTTTGACCAGCTCAAGCTTGTCAGGATGCGCGTGAATGTTGGCGACAATGGTGAGTTTAGGCATGTTGAATCTCCTATCGTTGTATTAATACCTTTTTCGATGTTAGGTCGTAGTCATTTACATAGTACTTAATTGGAGCCGTTTACTTAATTGTATCCGTTGTAGACCTGTGTGTATTCATACTTCTATAGCGACATTCGTAAACATTGAGCTATAAACTGAGTTGATTGATTGGTACTCGCGCTACTCGATAAGTATGGAGCTAGCTCTATACTTATCGAGTAGCGCTATACTCTGGGCAGTTTTACATTGGTTTACACAGCATAGCGTTGTCAGAGTTGATACTAATATCAGGTTGATTCTTGAAGCTCTGCTAAAGCAAATAATACCAAATCCGGTTGATTCCTTTGGGAATCAACCCCTGCCGGAGCAGGTAAGATACACTACGAAATCCGCGCTGGACATGTTGGATGCCTTTAGGCATTATTCGGTATATAAGCGGATTTCGTATAAGATAAGTTGTCGTCACTTTTTACTGACACCACGTTTTAAAATATACATGTTAGAACTATTTTAAAACTATTTAACGAAAAAACGCTCGAGCTCATCTCTTGCCTGATAAATCAAGAACCGCATCACCGTTTCAGCTTGATCAGCATCTTGGCGGGTGATGGCTTCGAGGACTTTTTTGTGTAAGCTCAAGCCGTAGCTTTTATCTATCAGTGAGCGCGACTGCAGTTGGAAACTGCGCCGCAAAAGTGCCATGACCACGTTTTGCAACTGCCGAAAAAATGCATTGGGGCAGGCTTCAAAAATAGCTGCATGAAACGCTAAGTCAGCTTCGTAGTATGTATCTTTATCGTCAGCGTGTTGCATAGCAAGAAACGCTTCACAAATGGGTGCAAGTTGCTCACCACCTGCCCTTTGGGCCACCAACTTGGCAACGGCAGGTTCAAACGCAAGGCGCACTTCAGTTAAGTCAATGAGCAATGCTGGATGAATTTCTGAAGGGCTTTCAAACAACCACGCAAGAATATCAGGGTCAAACAAATTCCAGTCACTACGCGGGTTCACCGCAATGCCTGCTTTGCGCCGCGTTGAAATGAGCCCTTTGGAAACCAATACCTTAACAGCTTCACGCACCACGGTGCGGCTAACGCCCAAAAGCGAGCCAAGTTCGGCTTCTTTTTGCAAAGACGTTCCAGCGGGCAAACTACCAGAGATAATTTTGCGAGCAATAAACTGAGCTACTTCTTGGTTAAGGCTGCCCTCAGCGTGGGTGAGCGCGTGAATGTCGTTTTCTTCGACGGTGAGCAAAGGTTCATCTCCTCACTACTTATACCAATGCCTGTAATACCAGCAGCTTAGTGTAACGTGACGTTAAATGACAAACTGGTCTCGAGTGTCTCCCCTGTTTGTATATAACATTCGCCTGTGTCAAACGGTACAAGCAACCCTGACAACCGTCCTGAAAAAGCATCCACCGCGTGTGTCATTGGTTCTAAACATATATAGTTTTCACCTGGTGGTGTAAAGAGCATAAGATGACGAGCTGAACTGCGCAGATCTAGGTCGTGGGTTGGATAGTGTAAAGACGCTGCACCTTGCCAGTTGCCGTAACAGAGGTTACGCCACACGTCGATAAGCCCTTTAGAACGTTGAAAATTCAGTTCTTCTGGTACGCGCAGGGCTTCGCTAGGTAAGTGCAAGGGACCTTCTAACCATACATAATCAGCTTCAAAACTGACAGTGAGTTCAGGATGCCGCCAAACGTAAGGGTGAAACCCCAAACCAAAAGGCATAGTTTCAGCGGCAAGATTGGTAACAGCAAGGCTTACTTCAAGGGTATTATCACTAAGCATGAACGTCTGGGTAGCACGGTATGTGTAAGGGTCAGCGTGAGGATGCTCGAGCACCATCTCCAATGTGTTCACCGTCTGTAACACCACCTGCCACGTACGCAACCAACCATCCCCATGACAGGCCAAGGGTTCATCAGCAAAGTTTGGCGAAAGTGTCCATGTTGTATCACCATATTTCAATGTATTGTTAGCGATACGGTTACAGTAAGGTACAAGTGGGAACATGCTACTGCCAAGTGCACGTGATACAGCGTCTTCATCTGATGCTTGAGCAGGGCGTAAAAGCTCGAGCGTCCCTTCTTTTGTTTGGTAGTTAAACCCAGTCACAAGACCGCCCTGTGTTGAAACAGTGAGGTGAAGATTACCGTGCTCGAGCACATGTTCAGTCATCTTGCGGTTGTTCACCTTTAACGCTCAAACCACCATCTACCGTATACGTCGCTCCGGTTATAAAACTGGCCTCATCAGAAGCTAAAAACAGGCATACTTGTGCGACTTCTTCAATTGTCCCTACCCGCCCGATGGGGTGCATGGCATCAAATGCTGCTCGCAAAGGTTCAGGATTTTTTTGTGCTGCTAAAAAGTTATGGAGCATTGGCGAGTCGATGGTTCCAGGGGCAACCGCGTTCACCCGAATACCCAAAGCTGCGTAGTCGGTAGACATTGCCCTTGCCAGTGCCGACAATGCCCCTTTAGTCGCCGAGTAGATGGCAATGCCAGGTAAACCCAAAAGCCCTGTCACACTCGACATGTGCAAAATTACCCCGGCTTGCTTATCTAACATAGCTGGAATGACCGCTCGACTAAGCAAATACGCCCCGCAAATGTTAACCGCTAAACAGCGTTCAACATCTTCAGGTGAGGTTTCGTGCAAGCGACCAGCAGGCATGACAGCCGCGTTGTTGACCAATATATCCACTGTACCAAAGTACTCAGCAATGTCTTTAACGGCGTGATTGACTGCGTTTTCATCACTCACATCGGCAGCCACTGCCATGACCGTACCACCTACTTGTTGAATCTCAGTAGAGGCGGCTTGGGTCGCAGTTTCATCTAGGTCAAGGAGGGCAACGTTTGCACCCTCACGGGCATATGCGGCGGCAATCCCTTTGCCAATACCCTGAGCAGCGCCTGTTACTAAAGCGACTTTTCCAGCTAAACGGTTCACACATAATCTCCTTCATAACTTCTTAGGACAGTTCCCTAGAAAGGTCAACTAAGCATCCAGCAAACGATGAATGGTATCAATATCGGTATCATCTTTAACTAGTTCGGCAATTTTTTCGCCCCGCGCCATCACTACAATGCGGTCACAAACCTCAAAGACATGGTGGATATTGTGACTAATAAAAATGCCAGACACCTGTTGTTGCTTGAGTTCAGACACAAACCGCAGCACTTTGTTGGTTTCTTTAACCGATAGATGATTGGTAGGTTCATCAAGGATCAGCACTTTGGACTTGAAGTGCATGGCTCTGGCAATGGCTACCCCTTGCCGCTGCCCACCAGAAAGTTCACCCACTAGCGCATCCGGTGAGCGCAATTCCAAGTCCACATCACGAATGGCAGTCACAGCTTCTTGACGCATCTTGCTTTGGTTTAACATGCCGACACCACCTACTTGCCAACGCATGGGTTCACGTCCGATGAAAATATTACGCGCAATGCTCATGGTGTGTACCATCGCGGTGTATTGATAGATGGTTTCAATGCCTAGTCTCATAGCCACTTTAGGCGAGTGGATACGCACGGTTTGGCCTTCGACTAAGACTTCGCCACCATCTGGCAGGTGCGCCCCAGACAGAATCTGAATCAAGGTAGATTTGCCTGCGCCGTTATCGCCTACAAGCCCCACGACTTCGTTGGGATAGAGTACAAAATCGACTTTTTTGAGTGCGTAGACACCCGAGTACCATTTCTCGAGCTGCTTACATTCAATCAAAGGTGTTGTCGCTGGATTCATACCGATACTTTCATGCCCCGTGCTAACTTGCGCAGCTGCGCATTAAAAATCACTGCTGCAATGGTCAGAAAGCCAATGGCAAATTGAAACCAGTTAGCGTCTACCCGCGAAATCACCAAACCATTATCAATAATGCGAATGAGTGCTGCTCCAACCACTGCACCAAGCGCTGAACCAATGCCGCCTGTCAGCGCTGCCCCACCAATCACCGAAGCAGCAATAGCTTCGAGTTCTAGGCCGACACCTAAAGAAGGTAGTGCTGACTTGAGCCGAAAAAGCTGAATGAGTCCTGCGAAACCTGCTAAAAACGAACACATCATGAAACAGACAATTTTGACGCGGTGGGTGTTGATGCCCATGTTGGCGGCTGCAGCTGGGTCACCGCCGGTAGCGTACATCCAGTTGCCAAAGTTGCTGTTGCGAAGGAGCAAAGTTGCCAAGACAAAAAAGCCAACAAACCATAAAATTGACACCCGGATAATGCCAAGTTGCTCAGTGAACGCCCATTCAGGCGCATTTTCTGGAAAAGGTGGTGGGAACCCCCCAGAAATCACCACCGTCATACTTCGCACCGCAAAGAGCATCCCCAAGGTGGTTACAAACGAAGGAATCGCAAACTGCAAGGTAATCCAACCGTTAATAAACCCAATAACGCAAGCTGCCAGTAGGGCACAGAGAATGGCCAGCCAGATGTTCCAACCCAAGCGGGCCAGCAGCGCTGTGATCATCGGCACAATGGCAAACACCGAGCCGACAGATAGGTCAAATTCACCTGCAATCATGAGCATGGTGGCCCCTAAGGCAACCAACCCCAACTCGGGTAAGACGCCCAGAATCACCCTCGCGTTGCGCACCGTCAAAAAGCGCCCTGAGAGGGATTCAAAGAGCACCACCAACACCAATAAGATGATGATGGCACTCAGTTCAGGACGCAAGAAAAAACGCTTAAAAAGACGTTTCATGAACTACGAACTAGCGGTAACCTTGTTGGGACAGCTCGAGAATCGCGTCTACATCCTCAGGTTCAATCAGGGCTTTGCCTGTGTTCACATCCCAGGCACTCAGTTGATACCTATCCATTAAATGCGCTTGAATCACTGGCAAAAACCCTTGTAAGTAGGGCTGCTGGTCAACCTGCAACTGAATGTAACCGTTTTGCATGCCTTGGAGGGCGTCGGGTACCAAATCAAACCCACCCAAAAGGATTTCACCGGGTGCGTAGCCGAGGCTTTCAAGTTCCCGGGCTACACCCGCGTGCCAAAAGCCGGTATCAAAATAGGCTGTTAAGTCAGGGTTTGCTTGCACGTACGCCCCAATGCGCGACGCCGTCACGGCAAGGTCGGTTCCAGAATCAATGCGTTCAAAAGTAATCTCGCGGTCAGGGTTAGCAGCTTGATAATCCGCCATAAAGTCAAGCACGCCCCCGCCCCGAGTTTCTGACCAGTTTTGCCCTGGTGCAGAAATACCTACCAGCACGTGAATCGGCCCCTCTTCGGGAAATAGTTCTGACATGCCCTGTGCTAATTCATAGCCTGCTGAGCGGAACTCTTGACCAATAAACGCCAAACGGGAATTACCGGCTGCCCCTTCAGAGTCGTCTACATTGGACGCTAAGACAATCACCCCATCAGCTTGGGCTTGAGCAATCACCTCATCAAAAATGTTGTCATCGACAATGGTTGTTATTAAAACGTCTGTACCCCGCGCTAGGGCAGCTTCAATATTGGCCAGTTGTTGGTTGGCGTCACCTTCGGTTTGGGTGAAAAGCATGTCGCATTGGGCTTCTATCAGTTCACAGGCTTCGTTCATACCAAGCTGCACGGCTTGCCAAAAGGTATTGCTGGCGCTCGAGTGATGCGTAAAGGTAATCTGCAAGGCATCTTGAGCAAATGCACTGGCCAAAGTGAAAAGTACGGTAACAGTCAACATTTTCATAGTCATTCTCCTTGTTGGATGTTCGAGAGTCTCGAGTTTGAAACTGCTCTGAATGTATTCTGGATGTATAGCGTCTGGATACGTCAATTTCATGGATGTAGACGTGGATGTAGACTTCGTGGATAAAGCGCGTCAATCACGTTGCTCATAGACGTGTGCTCACAAAGTTACGCGCAAAAAACATGGGGCATGTCAGTAAGCGCCACCTCCTCTACAAAGACGGATAACCAGAGACGGATAGCCAAAGCAACCATCACAGACGTCACCCCCGCCAATGACTCTGACGAACGATGACATCATCGCGCTCATGAACGTTGTTGAGAGCTAACCCCAAACCAGGAGCGTCACCAACAGAAATCAGGCCGTTTTGCACCATAGGCAAATCGGTCACTAAATCTCGATACCAACCGTTGTAGAAAGCACGTACTGACTCTTGAATGAGGGCGTTGGGCAAGTGTAGTGAAAGGTGTGTTGAAGCAGTTAGTACCACTGGGCCCGTGCAGTCGTGTGGGGCGACGGGTAAGTGCCACGCTTCGGCCATGTTGGCGATTTTTCTAGCTTCGCTGATACCACCACACCACGACAAGTCCAACATCACCACGCCCGCAGCATCTTGTTCTAAAAGGTCACGAAACGCCCAGCGACTAGCCAAGGTTTCAGACGCACATACGGGC
>JBCCOX010000003.1:0-24337 GCA_039025155.1 Deinococcota bacterium
GCGTGTCATCTACATAGGGTGAATTTTCCATATCCAGACAAATGCGAATATTTAGGTCTTTGGCTTTTTCGGCGATGCGCTTGGCATTGGCGTGCCCCAAGTCGCGGCTGATGGCCAGCCCAAATTGAGTGGGTTTCACACTTACATATTTTTCGCGGAGGTCTTTGGTACTAACAGCGTCTAGCATTTGCAAAATGCCCTGCATAATCTGCTCAACGCCTTCGGAGTCATCGACAAATTCGCCAAGTGGGTCGAGGATGCCGTGTAAACCTTGTTGCTCGAGCGCTGCCACTGCTGTTAGGCCATCCGCCAGCGCTTCACCAGCCACAAACCTGTTAGCACCTAGTTTGAGTCCTTGACGCTGCACAAATGTTGCCACGGGCGCAGCCCCAGCAACGCCTAATAATCCCCTTCTGTACAAGCTTGTGAGCATGGTGGCTACTCCTTTTAGTTGAGGTTTTGAGGATGTGTACTGTCTCATCCTAAAGATGCAGTCTAAAAATGCAGTGTTGCCATCATAACAAGTTCAGGAGGAGGCATTTGAGGGCGTGGGATGCTACCTATACAATAAGTGCATTAGCTTTAGGGACATTAACTTTTAAGCAAATTAACTTTGATGTAACAAACAGCATCACATGATGTTGAAGGTGTAGTAATTGGGTGTCATTTGAGGATGTGTCTATGTTGTATGGTGGGGTTGTATAGCAGGGTGGTTGATGTTGCTCGAGAAATCTTATCAACATGATGATTTTAACTACAGCGTCTTTATAATTACGCTGTCTAACTAGTCTAACTACGCCGTCTCAGTAATGCTGCCATCCCCCAAGACAGCATAAAAATACTCGCGTACAACACGAGCCCAATTAGCGACACAAGCAAAATACGAAACGCATCTGGCGTGGGTTCGGCTAGGTAAAGCACAAACTCAATAAAATTCCACGACCACGCATCACTTGGGACAAGCCACAAAAGTCCTACGCCAACTGCAGAAAGCCCAAACCAGCGCAACGCTTTAGGTGATAGCTGAAGCTCAACTTTGCCCTCACTGACTAGCCACGCGACCACGGCTAGCATGACCAAAAACATGCCAACAAGCTGACCGAGGACTTGGGGTGTGAGCATGATTTGTCTGAGATTAACCTTGTGGGGTTTACCTCGCTCCTCTCAAATGATTCATACAGTATAACCATATGTGGCAACCTAAAAGATTATGTGCCTCACGGTTGTACTGCCAAGGTATTGAGATGTTGTTTAGGAATACATCATGTTGAGACTTATTGCAAGATTTATGCGGCTATCACAAAATCAACTTGTAATCAGCTAGACTACATCTGTGTTTATCTTTTTCTTGGCGTTGCGCCACGTCAAACGGCGCGCTCTGCAGAGTAGCCTCACCTTACTTGGTGTCGCCGTTGGGGTGATGGTGCTAGTTACAGCGCTGTCGCTCACCAACGGCTTTATTGATGAGCTTATCAGCAGCACTTTACAAGCCACACCGCACGTGACCTTGACCAGTTATGACCTTAATCCAGTAGCAAGCGATGTGGCCACGCAGGAATTGCTCGAGCAACACCCCGAGGTTGAAGCCGTAAGCCCCTACTTAACAGCTCAAGCGTTGGTAGCACGGCGTGCTAACAGTCAACTTGGTATCGCGGGTCGGCGTGGCTTTGCGCAACTTTTGGGCGTTGACCCCGCGCAACAGCAAGCTGTGCTCGACCTAAACGCATTGCAGGAACACCGTGACGAGCTCGCTGACGGTAACACCATCGTGCTAGGGGAGACCCTAGCGCGCAGCCTCGGCGTCTTTCCAGGTGATGAAGTACTCGTTGCAGACATCGACGGACGGCGGCGCGAGTTTGCAGTGGTGGGGACGTTTCGTGTGGGTAATGAACTCATCGATAGCGTAATTGCCTATGTCTCGCTAGCAACCCTGCAAGATTACATCAATGTGGAAGGGCAAATCACCGGCTATCACGCGCGTGTGCGCAATCCGCAAGAAGCTGAGCAAATTGGGCGTGAACTGGGGCGGGAAAGTTTGTTACTCGCTAATAGCTGGCAAAACCTATTTGGTACGCTCATTGAGCAATTGGAACTCCAAAAAGCACTCATTGGGGTTGTCGTCTTCCTTATCGTCATTGTGGCAGCGATGGGGATTGCCAACATTCTTATTTTGACCGTGTCCGAAAAAACTGAAGAAATTGCCATTTTGCGAGCACTGGGAGCATCTCGCCGGAAGATTCTAGCGGTGTTTACGCTCGAGGGACTTATTCTTGGCGGCGGCGGCACCATCCTAGGTGCGCTTTTAGGCTTAGGATTAAGTCTCTATTTCAAGTTTCAACCCTACCCACTTCCCGGCGACCTTTATTTCATCACGCAGTTGCCGGTTGAATTACAAGCGTTTGACTTTATCTGGGTTTGTGCGCTGTCAATTACCACCAGCGTGGTGGCTGGAGTTGTGCCTGCACGGCGGGCGAGTAGCCTCGAGCCGGCTAAGATTTTGCGTTAGAACAGGTAATTAATAGCTAGAATACCCTATAAAAAACTGGCTTAATAGCTCTTCAGTGCTATAATACAGTTGTGTTTGAGGTTGATATTAGCCCTGCTGCAACACGAGATATCAAAAAGTTAAGCAAGAAATATCGGGCTGATATTGCCATTATCCTCAAATACTTGCACGAACTCGAGCAATTCCCCAGCATCTCAAGCTTGGTTCACCTCACCAACCATGAGTACGAGTATCGCCGCCGGGTAGGCAAGTTCAGAATCTTTTTTGATGTTGACAAAGACGCGCGCATCATTATCGTAGGAAGGGTGGAACGACGAAGTGACCACACGTATTAGTGAAGTCATCATTGAGGGTAAGCCATACCTCATTATGCCCCGAGCACTGGTTGAGAAAAACGCGCCCCATTTACTCGAGGAACCAGCAGGACCACGCATACCTCAGAATGACAACATCCCCCTCGAGGTACTTGACGCACACTTAACGCAAGATATTTCTATGATGCAAGCGTGGCGCGAATATCTTGGCTACACACAGATGGATATGGCAGAACGTTTGGGAATAAGTCAGCCAACCTATGCCAAGTACGAAAAGGCTAAGAACTCAAGGCGCGAAACCCTAGAAAAAGTTGCCCAAGCCCTTGACCTTTTTTCAGTTGAGCAGTTGCTCGAAGATTAAAAAATCTATGGCTGTTGATAGATTGCTCAAGATTTGCTCTCACAACTTGTAGCTACCTTCACAAGCCAACCCACTAGTTACGTAGGCAGACACGCAAGTTAAAGCCCCAAAACCGTCTATTATAAATTTATGAAAAATGCCACCTTGCGCGGTTGTTGGTTACAGGTTGTTTGCACGCTTCTTTGCTTTGCTGCCCTCAGCATGACATTTGCTCAAGGACTCACAAGTACGCGGCGGGTGAGGTTTGATTTGCTCGGGCCAGCGCAAGTGATGGGCGTAAGTTCGTTGGGTAACGTACAAGTGCGCGGGCTGAATATCGGCCGGGAGTTGGTACTCTACGGACTTGAAACGCGCCCTGAGACGGTGGCATTTTTGCAATCTGAACTCCTTGGGCGGGAAGTTTGGCTCGAGTTTGACACGGGGCAAGAGACGCTCGAGGAAGTCCTCGGCTATACCTACCCGTTTGTGTACATTTATGTAGAAGACCCCGCTGGCAACTGGCAAGCAGGTGACAAACGCTTCCGTCAGATTAATCTGCTGGCACTTGAACGCGGTGCCAGTGCGTTTACCAACTTTCCACCCAACATGACCTACCGCGGGCTGTTTACAAGCGCTGCCCAAAACGCTGAACGTGAGCGTTTAGGTGTCTGGTTTGTCGAACAGGTTACGCCGCCTGTGGAAGAGCTAGCCGTGTTTGATCGTGACAACATTGCGGAGATTTTCCGGATTGCTAGAAGTGGTAGCCCGCTGGCAATGCGCCCCTACATTAAAGATGAAACCAGCCTCGAGATCATCAATGAAGACGGCGACACGCCCCTACTGGTAGCAGCTCGCTTTAACAGCCCAGCCATGATTGCATTTTTGCTAGATAGCGGTGCTGACCCCGGCATCAATAACCCAAATACGGGCGAGAGTGTGTTACGTGCTACGCGGGATAATCCAAATAGGGGGGCGATTCTCGAGCTACTTGCTGCCCGCGACGTGCCCCTCACCATTGACACCATGAGCGCCCTTGACCTGCGCGAAATCATCAACGCAGAAATTGTCGATGAGATTACGGCTCGTCCTAACCTTGACCCGGTTGAACGCAGTGACCAATTGACGAACCGCGCTACCGAGTTAGAAGCGCTGGAACGGCGCACGGATTACCTCCAAACCCTACGCGCCGGTGTCTCAGATGGGGGCGTAGCAGACTCAGACACATCCTCAACATCAGAAGATACGGGTCGTGAGGGTGCTGCAGGGGGTTCAGCAGATGTTAACCTGCCTACTTTAGAAGATGACGATACGGGCATCCAGCAAGTTCTCGATGAACGCCAAGAAGCCCTCGATGGCCGTGAGCAAGGGCTTGGTTTGGTACGTCGTTCACTGGGTCGCACTGCCCCCTCACCTGCCAACATGTTAGACAACACCATTCAAGCGTTACCTAGAACACCCTAATTACTTGTGGCATACGCCAAGTCCCGCAAACCAGATGCGCCCGACTACAGCTACAAGCGGGCGCTTAACTATGCCATGTGGCTCTTGGGTCGGCGCGCTTACAGCCGCAAAGAGGTTGAGCGCAAACTCCTTACCAAAACCAATGCTGAGGTTGCTGAGGCTGTGCTTACCCGCTTGGCTGACTTAGCTTTACTTGATGATGCCGCCTACGCTGGGCGGATTGTTGAAACGCAAAAAACGCGCAAAGGCAAACTTGCCCTGCGCCAAGTCTTAGCGCACAAAGGCATTGACGAGCAAGTGATTAGCCAGAGCCTTGACCCTGTAAGTGATGAGGAGCAGATTGCCACCGCCAAAGAGGTACTCACCAAAAGTCAATGGCGTTTTAAGGGAGACATTCACGCGCGGCGGCGCAAAGCGTATGCGTTTTTGGCGAGACGAGGGTTTTCGGGGGAGGTTGTAAGCGAGGTATTGGAGCAGCTTTTTTCTCAGGATTAACCTCAACGATGTACTCAAAAGGATTTACATGACCCAACAGGAATGGCTGGCTTTTTTACAAGAACTGGATACCCCTGGTGATATTGAATATCCGAGTGATATAAACATTGTGAAATCAATTGCTAAAGATTTTGAGCTAGCGCGTGATGCTATTGATAAGCGCCTTGAGCTAAAGTTGAAATCTACAGTGACACAAGATGCTTCTTTTTATGGTGACTTGAAAAAAGTGAAAGATTATGACCACTGGTTTAGTATGCGCTTTTCTTACTTTGGTCGCCTTTTTACGGTCCGCGGTACTCCTCAAAGTTACCTTGACTCACTTCCTCTTACTGAAATCATCAATCTTCTTGAGGACATGAAATTTGTGTACGTGCCTATGGAAATCCTTGAACTTCCCTATGAGGGACCTAATAAGGTATGGAGAATTGCTGATGACCAGCCTCCACAGTGGTGGGATCGGTATTTTAGCTATGTGTAAACAAATAAAAGAGACCTCCTAAGAAGTCTCTTGTCAACTGGTCGGGGCGAGAAGATTTGAACTTCCGACCCCATCGTCCCGAACGATGTGCGCTACCAGGCTGCGCTACGCCCCGATAAACTTTGCTTGTAAAGCTAATTTACGAGGTGAATGCGCTGGGCGTCAAGGGATTACCGCACCTTGATTGTGTAAGTTCTTCTTGTGAGCTTACTGACCTTGCCCCAACGAGAACCCCGGTTTACCGTCAAAAAAGTACAGGTGCTCGGTTTTAATAAAGTCGAGCTTGGCCTCAGCAATGCGGCTCAGTAAGCCAATGACTTGCTGGTGGCTTACGGTTGTACCTTCGCCTGCTGCAGAGACAAAGCGGCAGCGCCAGTGGTCAGTGCAAAAGGTTTCCTCGAGCCCATCCGGAAACACCTTGACCCCACGGTTAGTAATCATTTGCAAACTCATATCACCTGCTAAATCTTGCAGCTTTTTGCCAATCACATCTGGGTTGCGGCTGTCTTCTACCCAATCTAAAAAGATATCCACCCCAACCAACGTTTTATCTTGCGCTATATTCAACTTCGCTGAAGGCATCGCCATCTGCTGCGCACCCGTATAGGAAACACTATTAAGTTTGCGAGGTAACTCGCCAAAGCGGGCAATCACGGCATTGGTAAAGCCATCTGTGTCAACCCGTTCGCGGCTGGTATCGTCTTTGTAGATGTCGCCGGTGTGAATGCCGTCTTCAAGGGTTTTGAGCCATGCATTATGCACGCGCTCAGCAACCTCAGCTTGACCAATGTGAACCAGCATCATCACCGCACCTAAAAGTAGCCCGGAGGGGTTGGCAATCCCCTTGCCTGCAATATCTGGTGCAGAGCCGTGAATGGCTTCAAACATCGCCACGTGCTCACCAATGTTGGCAGACCCGCCTAGACCCACAGAACCACTCAACTGGGTGACGACATCGGATGCAATATCGCCGTACAGGTTGGGCATCACCACAACATCAAATACCGCTGGGGTGTCTGCTAGCCTCGCTGTGCCGATGTCAATAATGAGGCGGTCACTTTCAATGTCCGGGTAGTCCTCGGCAATACGGGCGAAGGTCTCGTAAAAGAGCCCGTCGGTAATTTTCATAATGTTGTCTTTAATCATGCAGGTTACGCGCTTGCGGCCGTTGGCCCTTGCGTACTCAAAAGCATAACGAACAATCTTTTCGCTACCCGGACGGGTAATGAGCTTGAGGCATTGGGTGACTTCTTGGGTTTGACGGTGCTCAATACCCGCGTACAAGTCTTCTTCGTTTTCGCGGATAATCACCAAGTTCATGCCGGGGTGCAGCGTGCGCACATAGGGGTAGTAGGCAACCGTGGGGCGCACGTTGGCGTAGAGACCGAGGCTTTTACGAATGGTGACGTTGAGACTTTTAAAGCCACTCCCAGATGGCGTGGTGATGGGCGATTTTAAAAACACCTTAGTACGCCTCAGCGAGTTCCACGACTCAGGTTCAATGCCCGCGCTCAGCCCGCGTTCATAGACCTTAAAGCCTACATCAATTTCTTCGATGGCAAGTTTAGCACCAGCAGCGTCTAGTACGCGCAGGGTGGCATCCATAATCTCTGGGCCGATGCCGTCACCTTTGGCAATCGTAATAGGGGTAGGTTGATCTGACATGATGATGTCCTCTTCTCTAGAAAATAACTCATCCTACATATGTTCTTCTCTCACGTTAACAAGCTTGACGAGGCTGACCTGTGTCGCGGCCTATGGTTAGGGTGATGGCATCTCAGTTAGCGGGTAAACTTGAAGGATGGAATATACAAACAGCCTCGAGCAGGCCCAAAATTTACAGCCGACCTTACGCAACTGGCGGCGCGACTTTCACCAACACCCCGAACTCAGTTTTCAAGAACAGCGTACTTCCACTAAAGTTGCCAGTGTTTTACGCGAACTAGGTTGGCAGGTACGTGAAGGCGTGGGGCGCACAGGTGTCCTCGCAGACTTGTGCCCAGCCGAGTTACCAGGTCAAGACGTGCCCACCATTGCCATTCGTGCCGACATGGACGCCCTTCCCATCACCGAGGTAACGGGTGCAGACTACGCTTCAACTGTGCCCGGTGTGATGCACGCTTGCGGGCACGACGCACACACCGCCATGCTTTTAGGTGTTGCCAACATCCTCAAAACCTATTTTGATGCTGCTGCACCGGGTACGTGGCAAGGGCGGGTGCGCTTGCTGTTCCAACCGTCTGAAGAATCACGGGATAAAAACGGCATCAGCGGTGCTAGGGCTATGCTTACCGATGGTGTTTTAGACGGCGTCCACCAAGTGATTGCGCTACACGTGAACCCGCGACTACCCGCCGGTACTTGCCAATTCTGTGACGGCCCAGCCTATGCTGGTGCGGACGGGTTTGCTATTTGGGTACGGGCTGCAGGGGGGCACGGTGCGTCGCCGCACGAAGCAGGTGACCCGCTCTTTATGCTCACCAGTTTGTTACCTGCGCTATACGGACTCACCGGGCGCCACGCAGACCCGCGTGCCAGTACCGTGCTTAGTTTGGGGCAGATTCAAGCGGGCACAGCCGGGAACGTGATTCCAAGTGAGGTGTTTTTGAAGGGCAGCATTCGCAGCTTTGACCCAGCCACACGTGAGCGCATGCTAGCTGAGCTGAAGCGTGCTGTGAATATTATTCCTGCGCTTGGTGGTGAGGTTGAACTAAACCTCAACAGTCCTCCGTTACCACCGCTTATCAACTCAGCAGAGGTCAGTGCGCAACTGCGAGCAGCCGCAACCAGCTTGCTTAGTGAGGATAAGGTCATTTATTTAGACCAACCGTTTACGATGGGGTCAGAAGATTTTGCCTACATGACCCAAGCTGTACCAGGTGCTTTGTTTGAGTTGGGCGTTGACCTAGACGATGGCGTCAAGCGCGAGTGCCACATGCCTATTTTTGATGTTAACGAAGAGGCGTTGCCGGTGGGGGCAGCGGTGATGGCGGAGACGGCGCGGCGCTTTGTGATGGGGGAGTCGTCTCAGGGATAGCTGGATGTATTGATGGGTGGAGATGTGTTGGCTCGAGCATCTTTAGACACAACTTCTCAGTCACATCAATCCATACAGGCAACGCCCTATACAGTAATTGAGGTTATCAACTGGTGATGATAAACCTCACTAAGGACTTTTTAGACGGGTGCTGATGCCAGCTCGAGACACGATTAACTGCTAACAAAAAGGGGAGACGTAGTCGTCTCCCTCACAGCAAGTTAGGCAATATTTTCTCGACAGTCTTGCAGCCAAGCTCACCCAAAACGCCCAGAAATATAACGCTCCGTCACCTCAAACTTGGGATTGGTGAAAATCTGGTTGGTGGGCCCTTCTTCAACAATTGTACCTAGGTGCATAAACGCGGTGCGGTCACTGACCCGGCCAGCTTGTTGCATGTTGTGCGTCACAATAATCACCGTATACTTGCCCTTAATTTCGTTAATAAGCTGCTCAATCTTTTCAGTAGCAATCGGGTCAAGGGCAGAGGTTGGCTCGTCCATCAAGATAACATCTGGCTCAATGGCCATGGCCCTTGCAATGCAGAGGCGCTGCTGCTGGCCACCAGAAAGCCCCAAGCCAGACTGTTTGAGTTTGTCTTTGACTTCATCCCACAGGGCAGCCCCACGCAATGACTTTTCAACCAACGCATTGAGGTCACCTTTGTAGCCATTAATTTTAGGACCAAAGGCGACATTTTCAAAGACCGTTTTAGGAAACGGGTTGGGCTTTTGAAAGACCATACCAATGCGGCGGCGCACTTCAACGGGGTCAACTGCTTTGTCGTAAATGTTTACGCCGTGATAGGTTGTTTCGCCCTCAATTTCCACAATAGGAATCAGGTCGTTCATGCGGTTAAGGCAACGCAGTAGGGTAGACTTCCCACAACCCGACGAGCCAATAAGCGCTGTCACTTGGTTTTTGGGAAAGTTGATGGTGTTGTCGTAAAGGGCTTGAAAATTGCCGTACCAAAGGTTGAGGTCTTTAACGCTAACCGCAGCATCACTTTCTGGCACAGGGTCGGTGCGAACGGTTTCGTGACCCTGAAGTTCTTCGCGGGTGGGCATACTCATGGTTTGTAATCTCCTAATTATACGGGTTCCGATTGAACACTGCATAAACTCTTGCGTGTTTATTCCGTTCCCAACGGAACCCGTATCTTTTTCTACACATTCCATGCGGGTTAATTCCTTTGGGAATTAACCGGAAACGGTATTAGACATCATGCATATACAGCATAGGGCATCAGTAAAGCTAGTTAAGCACGTAGCTGTCTTGAGGATGTCAGCTTAAAGGTATAGTAATGGGGCTCGAGCTAGCGTGAAACGGCGTAACGGGTTCGGATGATAAACGCTGCAATGTAAAAAATAATCAAAATGCTTAGCACAACTAAAATACCTGCGGAGGCAACAGGCAAAAACGCATCTCGGTTGGGCTGGCTGTAGTAGCTGTAAATTTGTAGTGGCATTGCTGTAAAGGTATCCGTAAGGGCGTCCCAACCACCTGGTACAGAGGATATAAACCCAGCACCACCTACTACCAAGATAGATGCCGTATCACCAATAGCCCTAGCAATCGCCAAAATGCTACCGGTGACAATACCCGGAATAGCATTGGGCAGCACAACTCGGCTCACCGTTTGCCACTTGGTTGCACCTAGTCCGTAACTTGCTTGGCGCAGCGAATCCGGCACTGCCCGAATAGCTTCACGTGAGGCAATAATCACCACTGGCAAAATAAGCAAGGTAAGGGTCATAGCCGCAGCAATTACACTGCGCCCAAAACCAAAGGCGCGCACAAATACATACAACCCCAAAATGCCATACACCACGCTTGGCACGCCTGCAAGGTTGCGCAAGTTCACTTCTAAAAAGGCGCTAAACCAATTTCTGGGTGCGTATTCTTCTAAGTAAATAGCACTGCTCACGCCCACAATGGTTGAAAAGATAGTGACCAGACCAACTACCCAAAGGGTACCCATGATGGCGTTGTAGAAGCCAGTCATTTGCGGGCTTCTCGAGTTTCCCCGCTGTAAAAACTGCCAGTCAAGGAGTGGGTTAAAGTAAAACGACATACCTTCTGTTTGAGCTTCTGCCCAGAGTTCGTCGCGGTTTAAGCGGCCGTGCAGAAACCCGTACTGTTCCTCGAGATCATCACCAGAACCCCAAACAATAACCTGATTTTGTTCGCCGTTTGCCCAAGGCAGGTAATCGACGCGGTGGCGTAAGAGTTTAATCCGCATCTCTTCCGGATCACCTAAAATCTCGGAAACTTCTTCTGCGCTGCGTCCTTGACCAATAAGGTCAAGCGTAAACGCAATTTGACGGTTGCCAATATTGTCTTGGTCAAAAATCAGCCCACTGCTCTCACCGCGGCCAGTACCTACGTCGGGAATTACTTTTTGCCATGTGAAAGCACTGTTTATGTTGGATGCAAATACAAACAAAATAAGTGAAACACCCAAAATTACAGGTACAAACGTAATCCACTTAAGAAAACTGCCCCAACGCTGGCGACGTTTAAGGTTGCCGAGTTCGCTGTCGTCAAGCAGGGTGATGCCACCACCGCCTCTGCGGCTTGGTGTAACTGCATCTTCTATACGGTTCACAGATTGACTGTCCATGACGCTCCTTATTCGTATTTCTCGCTAAAGCGGCGAACAATGTCTTGAGATAAGATATTTAAGAATAATGTAATTAAAAATAACATTGTACCTACGGCATAAAGCGCAAGTGAGCCAATTGAGCCAGCTTCTTGGTCGCCTTGGGCTGTGTTAGCAATAAAGGCCGTCATGGTTTCAACGGTTTCAAAAGGGTTAATGGTTAAGTTTGGTTTTTGCCCAGCAGCAAGCGTCACAATCATTGTTTCACCAACTGCGCGCGACATAGCAAGGATGACAGACGCCATGATGCCGGAAAACGCCGCTGGCAACACCACTCTAAGTGTGACCTCACCTTTGGTAGAGCCAAGCCCAAACGCGGCCTCACGTAAGCTACGTGGCACAGCTTGCATGGCGTCAATAGAAATACTACTAACAGTAGGCAGAAGCATGAAGCCCATGACTAAACCCGCAGAGAGTGCATTGGACGTTTCAACAGCAGGCAGGAAACTACGCAAAAAAGGTGTGACTGTAAGCAGTGCGAAGTAGCCTAAAACAATGGTGGGAATGCCTGCCAAAATTTCTAAAATGGGCATAATCAAACGCCGGACTTGCTTCGTTGCAAATTCCGACAGGAAAATGGCTGCACCCAAACCTAGGGGAACACCAACAAGAAGGGCAATGGCTGTAATGAGAAACGTACCTGCGAGCAGAGGCAAAATGCCAAAACTGCGCTGTGCTTCTGCAAATAGTGGCGTCCACTCTGTACCTGTAAAAAACTCACGGAATGTGACTTCTGGACTGGCAAAAAAGAGTACCGTCTCTGAGGTCAGTGCTAAAATCACGCCGATGGTGGTAAGCACTGAAATGCCAGTCATGATGAGCAAAAAGATGCCAATGCCTTGCTCTTTGCGGTTGCGATTTGCTTTTTTGCTAAGTGCTTGGGCGTTGACAGCGGAAGGTGCTGATAAAGCCATAATTCACTCCAAAAGATAAGTTAGTGTGTCGAACACTCGAGGCCAGCCTGCCTATACACACATCAGAATTTAACGTATGACTACAACGACTGACATAGCTAGGTAGGCTAGCGAAGGTCACAACAAGCGCATTATACACTTTATATTGGCTAATATGTATTATTTGCTTGAAATAATTAAACCCCCGAAGCCATAACAAGCTCCGGAGGTTCAAAGTGTCTAAGGTTTACAAACCGTTACTGGCTGATGGCCTCGAGGCTACTTGCGTAGTTTGCGTCGTCGAGAAGTGCATAACCAGTGTCTGCAATAATGTCGCGGTTGCCTTCGTCGAGGTAGAACTCAACAAACTGACCAACTGCATCGTTTTCAGCAAGTGCTACATCACTTACATAGATGAACAATGGGCGGCTGAGCGGCACATAAGTACCATCTTCAATGTGCTCAACAGAAGGCGTCACGCAACCGTCGCCATTGTCAATACCAATAGAGCTGAGGCGGTCGGTGTCGTTGATGTAATAAGCAAAACCTAAGTAAACAAGGCCGTTGATGTCGTTAGAGACGTTTTCAGCCAAGATATCGTCCTCTTCACTAGGGAAGTAGTCGGTGCGGCTTGCGCCACCTTCACCGATGATTTCTTCAGTGAAATAATCAAACGTACCACTGGTGGTTGCTGGACCAAAAAGGTTAATTTCTTCTGCAGGCCAGTTGGAGTCAATATCTGCCCACGTGCTCACTGCAGAGTCAGGCTCCCAGAGCATTTGGAGCTGCTCAACGGTCATGCAGGTTGCCCAATCGTTGTCTGGGTTCACAGCTACGGTGAGCGCGTCAAAGGCAACAGGCACTTCAATGGCAGTGATGCCGTTAGCAGCGCACTCTTCCATTTCAGACTCGCGCATGGGGCGACTTGCGTTGTTGATGTCGCTTTCGCCGTTACAAAAAAGGGTGAACCCGCCACCTGTACCGGTTGACGACACAGCAACGTCTAAGCCAGTATCAATAGCAAATTCTTCAGCCATCCCTAAGCTAACAGGGAAAACAGTGGATGAACCAGCGATGGTTACGTCTTGTGCAGCAGCGTTAGATAGAAGCGTAGCGCCAAGCACAAGGGCGAACAGTGCAATTAGGGTTTTCATTTCCTAACCTCCGAAAAAGAGTGTATCTATGACACATCACTGTTATGTCAGATGATTGTCATCGTTTTGTCAGGTTGATCCCTAGAGAGCTTATGCCTTTCCCTCATGAATTCACTAGCAATATGTTGAATGATTTGTTTGGTAAGGCGTAGAATTGCATCAGAGACATAAATTCGAACTTTGATAATAGCAATTTTATGAGGTGTTGTTATAGGTCATTGATGTGCAAAGCTGTACGTCATGTAAGGGGGAAGGTAAACAAGGAGAGCAAGGGGGGATGATCTCAATGACAGCCTGTGTTGACATCAATAGTAATGTTGTTGAGTACACATTTGATGGTGATGTTGGTACCAACATCACGTGAGGCTACTAAAAATATCAAAAAATAATGTATCAAAACTAATGTTAATACGTGAAATAGACAATGTACACCCAGAACTCAAGCAAATTCAAATCAAGGTTACTTACAAACCAATAATGGAATCTGACTATTTTTGAGAAGTTGGTCGAGGACGCCACCTAGTAAAGGTTCCACAAGTGCGTTGTAGCGGTAGCTACCCAGCAAGATGAGGTCGCTTTCGTGAACAGTTGCAGCTTGCAAGATGCCATCAGCAACGCGCCCCCGTGTTTGTACAAAGCTAGCCTCAACCTCATGTTGTGAAAGGTAGTCTTTGGCTTTGGCAAGCGCTTGCTGTTTGGCTTGACCAAACTCCAGTACGGTCATGACCATAAGTTTCACTTGCCAGCGTGCAGCTAGGTAGGTTGCGGCGTAAAGGGCGCTATCAGCTTGAGGGCTGCCGTCATAGGCAAGTAACGCCCGTTTAACGTGATAAGGCTGACCGCGCATAGCCAGTAAGGGTACTTTGCAACAACGCAAGAGCGCACTGCTAGCCGACATTTCTTCACCCTCGCTGTCGGACAGAATGGCTGGCGTTGCTATAGGGTTACTCGGTAGAGTGGCGATGACAATATCCATGTGCCTCGAGCGCTGGCAGATGTTGGCAATCACCTGACCGGGTTGCCTAGCAAACTGACCGCGTTGTCCAGCGATTTGGCAGCGGTCATAAAATTCTTCTTCGATAACGTGACTTATTTGTAAAAGATTGTTATTGCTAAAGACGTGTAAGCCATAAATTGTTGCGTGTTCGCGGGCCGCGATAACAAGGGCTTGCTCGAGTGCAGTCCAACTTGCCTCACTACCTGAAAGTGGCACCATAATGCGCTGAATAAGTCGGTCGCGGCTGCGTGGCGCGTGTAAGTCTGCAAAGGCTGGCCTGGCTGTTGAGCTTTCTCTGTGGCGGTTGGCAAAACTACTCAGCAAGTCTTTGGCGGCTACGTCTTGGGGAAGTTGCCAGCCTAAATTTTCTTTGAGAGCTCGTTGATGACGGCTGAACCAGAGGTACATGTCCGCTTTGCTGCGGCCTGGAAAGTGTTCCAATAAACGTTCTTGAATAAGCCTTAGAGCGGGTTCGAAGATGCTTTTGTACCAGTCGCTGGCAGCCTCAACAAGGCTAACCTGAGCGCTACTAGGTAGCTCTTGAGTATCAGTAGTTGTATGGTCATCGTCGGCAAGATGGCCTTGATCACGGGCCCGCTCGAGGCTCATAAAATACTGATGGACCTGGATATGCTCGAGCAATTCTTGATAGCCACCTGCTGCAGTTAGGTTAAAGGTATGACGGTTAATATCAGCATGGTTTTGGTCTAGCTGCGTGAGTTCAAGAAAGTTCAGATACTCTTCTTTAATAATAATATCTTCAGGTTGTACTGAAGCATCTAGAGGCACGCGGCTATGGACGCGGGTGACATAAGCTTGAATATCTTTAAACCCCAACTGCCGTGCAACCGATACCCGGTGATTGCCATCTTTGACAAAATAAGCACTGCCAAGTTGATAAGCCTCAATAGGCGGCAGCCCTTGCAAGCCGGTCATTTGCACTTCGACGTTGACCCAGCGCTGTTTGTCGCTGTTGTGTTTAGGTAAAAACGAGCGGGTAAAATCGTTGTAACGCCCTACACTGCCAACAATACTGTCTAAAGGAATGTCCTCGAGGCGTGGGTGTGAGCCTTCAACAGCTTGTAAGCGTTTGCGTACTTCTTCATAAGAGAGCAAACGGCTAGACTCGCCACGTAGGGATGCAGCAATGTCTTGCAATTGGGCTTTGCGGCGTGCTTTGTAAAAATCATCAATCGCCGCTGAAACGTTCATTCTGTCAGCCATGGTGAGTTAACGTTGCAAGCTGCTGTGTCAAAAGCATTAAATCACCTGCAAAATAGATCAAAATAATCTCATTCTTCTTGTCCAAAACGGCACATCTCGAGAGGTGTCAAGGTTGTCGCAATGCCCTTGTCGATAGCGTGATAGTTGGTAATGTTTAGTTTTGTTACAGTCAAGCTCAGTGCAAAACATTGCTGGATGTCATAGATGCTAGTGGGTTGTTAGCAGTGCAGTAGGAACAGCAAAAGATCGTGCGGTATTTTTTACGCTTAACGCCAAGCAGCAGGTGGCCTGCAACCTAGCTATAACTTAGTTGAAGACAAGTGGTTAGCTTAGCCTGGTGCAACAGCTAGGTGGGGGGAGCATCTAAATCTGTAAGCAAGGTGCGCAACGCAGCTAAGTTAACAGCTTTTTGAGCACATAACAGTTGCTTGGCGGCGGTTGTGTAGTAGCGGTGCTGGGTTAAGAAATGATACTGCCCGGTAAGCCAGCGTTGATTGTCGGTATCTAAGCCGCTGCTTTCAAGTTCAGCTCGCAGTGCTTTGTTTTGAACTAAAAAGTCAAGCTGCCCCAAAACGCTCAAGTCGGCATCTGCCATGATGTTCTCGAGCAAATTGTGGGGTTGCTGAGGGAGCTTAGTTGCCTGAATCATGCCTTGGATGGTGTGAATACTAGCTTCGTCGTAGCCGTAATCGGGTAAGATAGTCGCTGCAATATGAGCCCCGCGAACCTCGTGGTCTAGTGAGTTGTAAGGGGGGGCGGTAAACCCCAAGTCATGATAAAACGCCGCCGTTTTAACCAGCAGCAAATCGTGATCGCTCACGCCTTCCAAGGTGGCAATGCGCAGGGCTGTTGGGTAGACGTTGTCGCGAGTGTGTTCTAAAGAATGGTAGCCAAACTGAGGTGGCAATTCGGCTTCCAAACGCGCAAGTGCGTACGCGCGTGCGCCTGCAAAATCAACATGGGCTTGTTGGGCGTCATCTTGAGAAGCAGCATCTTGAGAAGCAGCATCTTGGTAGCTGCTGTCCTGATACGTAACAGTTTGCTCAGACCTGCGCTTGGGTGCTGTCAGCTCGACCCTAGCTGAGTTACTGCTGTCGTTAGTATCTTTATCTAGGTCGTTTGTTACTGATGAATTAGCCCGTATCGGATTCATCCTCACCCCCTTACGTGTGGCTCGAGCCGCTGTTGATTGGTTGCTTGCTGATCAGGTGCTTGTTGATCAGACACCTGCTGATCAGGTGTTGTGGTTAATGCATATGCTACAGCTTGCTCTACGGACAATGCTGTACCTTGCGCCCACAAGTCGCTCGCGCGTTCAGCTAAGTGTAAGCGTAGGGCTACTGTCACAAAAGCAAGCTTGTCACGTTCTTTTTGGTTAAAACTAAGCCCGTGTTCTTCTAAAATAGCAGATGTTGCTGCTATCAAGATGAGGGCATCGGTTGCATAGTTTGAGTGTCCAATGTGGCCGCTAAGCTGCTCTGCTTGCTGAGGACTGAGTGCATTCATGATAGCGTTATTATCATAATTTGTATCGGTTGAGATACCCATGTCAGCTAGCTCTATGTTGGCTAGCTCACTGCTGTCAAAGCGCAAACGGCTGCGTGCCAGCCCAGATAGTCCATAGGCAACGCCAAGTGTATCGCCAATTTGCTGGGCAACATCTACACTTTGTTCAAAGTAACGTTCACTTTGGGCAAAGTCAGCACGTTGTTCAAGGACAACTGCCAAGTTGAAATACAAGATAACCAAGCGGTCTTTGTGCTCACTACTAAGCGCCAAACTTTCACGGTAAAGTTGCTCAGCTTCCTCGAGGCGATTTTCTTCATTGGCAATAACGCCCAAACTCAGCAGTGAATCAGCCGCACCACTGGGTTTACCCATGTCCCGGTAAAATTTGAGACCCCGCTCATAAAGGGGTTTTGCCTTGGCAAAATCATTGCGCTCACTGTAGGTGACGCCAAGGTTAATAAGTAACCCAGCAACTTGTTCTTTTGCACCAATGGCACTGGCGAGTTCCAAACTTTCACTAAATTGCTTAGTGGCATCATCGTAGTCTTTGAGCCCCAACGCAATAGCCCCTAAATTACTTTGATATTTGATGATCTCACTGCGGTTGTTAAGTTGGCGCGTCAATGCAAGAGCTTGCTCAAATTGTGTCTTAGCTAAGTCATAATTGCTCTCAACAAACGCGATGCCACCAAGGGTGCGCAGTGCGTTGGACATATTGAGCTTATCGTCTCGAGCGCGGGCCATGTCCAAACTACGCCCTAAGAGCTGCCTTGCATGTTCGTGATCACCTTGGTGCCAAGCAATCGTACCTAGCTCAGTCAAAATGTGGCTAATACTTGGATGTGCGTCTGCACTGTCTGGCTGATTTTCCCACAGTTTTTGGGCATGGTGTAACCAGTGAGTGGCCGTGTCATACTGGTTGCGCTTAATAAGCAAGTTGCCAAGGGCCATGGCACTTTTAGCTTCCGCAGTAGGTTGCTGACAGTCGCGCTGGGCGCAGCGAAGCGCTTCTTCAAAGTAAACTTGAGCTTGGTCCCACTCACCAACAAGTTGCAGGACTTTAGCTAGATTGAGGAGCACATCAACCCGTTGACGTGCGTTTTGCACACTAGCGTCATCCGAACTAGCTGTACTACTACTGTCAAGCTCACGGCGGCTATCGTCTAAGTAGTCCAAAACCTTTTGATAGTAACGAATAGCCGCTTGATTATCGTAGCGTGCTTGGGCAGCGTTACCCGCGCGCGCTAAGTAGTCACATGCTTTAACAGCATCACTACTTTGATCAAAGTGATAGGCCAGTAGATCAAGATAGGGCTCGAGCCCGTCAGGTGTGCCGTCGCCATTGGCATCTTCTTGATTGCTCTCTAGGGCGAAGCGCTCAAGGTAATCCCCAAAACGTTTATGTAACGTTGCCCTAGTTTCAAACGGCAAACTTTCATAGGCCACATCGCGGGTGATAATTTGTTTGAACACGTAGCTAACTGTAGATGCTTCATCGTCACTAAGCTGGCTGGGGTCAGCTTGCTGTGCTGTGTCAGTTGCGTTGCCGGGTGCTTGCAGCAGGACACTATTGCTGCGTTCTTTGTCTAACAAGAGCAGCGCGCAAAGGGTTTCTAGCGAGCTTTGCACGCGCTTACTTGCCCCAAGCTCTGGATAAAACCCAGTGAGCCAACGCTGGTACAAGCTGCGCCCGATAACGCTCGCCACCTTAAGGGTAACTTGCAAGTGTTTGTCGCGTTTGTCCAGTTGGTCAATACGGGTCAGAATCAGGCTGTGTAAGCTGTTGGGTAGGGCTAAGTCTTGCCAAGCGGTGGGGTCGTATAAATCTAAACCGCTGGTTGTGGCGTAGTTTAACAGTTCTTCAATGTAAAAAGGGTTGCCTTGGGCGCGTTCAATAAAACGGGCCAAGGTTGTGTCTGGCAGGGTTAAGGGTGGTTCTGGTGAATTTGCTGTTGTTGTGGATGGTGCGGCCTGAGTAGCTGTAGTAACCTGACTAGGCGCTACTTCCGATGCAGATTGTGTCGCTGCTAACTTGCTGAGGATAAGCTCTTTCATGTCTGCATCAGAAAGTTCAGCAAGGTCAAGAATAGTGACGCGCTCAGCGTCATCTTGATTGGTCGTAAAGGTGCTAGCGAGCTGGCTTACAGTGCCCGTCATAGTGGTATCGTCAGGCTGATTAGGTACACGATTATCAGTATCAGTAGTAGTGTCATCAGTAAGGATGCCACTATCTTCGCTAATGTCTTCGTTAGAGCTGGCCACTACCGTGGTGTTGTCGGAGGGTTCACGCTCGTCAGGAGTGCTGGTGCTGGTTGCCGGGCGTTCAGAAGCAAGGATGAGCACAGGGCTTTGATGGCTGGCTCGTACAAGTACCTCGAGCAAATCTAGAGACAGGGCGTCAATCCACTGGACATCTTCAAGCACCAAGATAATCACATGACCCTTGGCCCGTGAACGTGCTGCAAGTGCTTGCAAAATGTCACTGAGTAGCGATTCCGTTGCTGATTTGCGCAGTTGTGGCTCGAGCGAAGCCGTCAGCGAATTATCAGCGATAGGCAAGTTGACCAAAGGCGCAAGCAGCGGGAAGCGTTGACCAAAGTCGTCGCTTAGCTCGCGCACAAAGGCTTCAAGCTTGGCAATGCGCTGTTTGTTGTCGCTTGGTTGGTTGCTGCTTAGTTGGTTGTTAGCGCTAAACTCACTAGCCTCAGTAGGTACGGTGTGATCAACCTCGAGCAGGCCCCGCCACAAGCTTTGCCAGACCAAATAACCACTGTTGCGCCCGTAAGACTGGCATTCACCTGTGTGAATGCAGCACAGACTATCGCGCTTCACAGCTTCTTCTAGCAGGCCTGAAATGAGCCGTGACTTACCCATGCCAGCGTCGCCGCGCACCACTGCAAAGTGTCCACGTCCCTGTTGAACACGTTCAAAGTTGCTTACAAGTTGCTCGAGTTCACTGTCTCTACCAATCAGCGGCAATTGACTTGCGAGCGGTGCGTAACCTTGATAGTTAGTAACATCTACCAACTTGTAAAGGTTAATGGGTTCGCGTTTACCTTTGACCCGTACGGGGTCTAGAGCTTGCCACTGAAAATAGCTTTGTTCAGCTTGATAAACATCTTCACTGACAAGAATCTGCCCTGGTTCAGCACGCCCCATAAGGCGCGCAGCCAAGTTCACATCATCACCTAAAACGCCATAAGTACGCCGCGTGATGCCGCCGTAAGCGCCCGTTCGCATAGTGCCCTGAGCAACGCCAATGGCAATGTCACTAATACCCATGTCTGCAGTGGGTGTTTGCAGTTCTAAAGCAACCCGCAAAGCCCGGCGGCTGTCGTCTTCGTGGGCAATAGGCGCGCCAAAAGAAGCGTATAAGTAACTGCCTTTATCGCCTACGGTGAGCTGAATCAGGGTGGCATCATACTGTTGTAAGACATTTTGTACCCAGCGTATAAAGCGGTCAAGTTTGTCGCCTGCTTGGGGGTCGCCGTCGTAATCAAGACCGCCAAAACGCAAAAAGAACGCTGTTGTAGGGCGCAGTTCGGTTAAAAATTCACCTTGCCCGGCTTTGAGACGGTCGTAAACAGGGGGCAAAATCCAATTGCGCAAAGCCTGATAGTCGTCTTCGGGTAAGCGTGGATTAATCTCTTCTGGAAGAGGCTGTTCGGGCGCTTCTGAAAAGACGGTAAGCCCCATTGTAAATTTATCAACTACGGCGTAGCGCTCGGTGATACTGGCTGCGGGCGGCGTCACTAGCGTGTTGGTCGTCGCTGCTTGATGAGCAGGGTTAGCTGCAAGTGGCAGGCCTCCAGACCCCTCACTACCAGACCCCTCACTACCAGACCCCTCACTACTAGAACCTGCGATAGATGGTGTTGCGCTGTTGGCAACTAGCTTGGCTGACTTGGCTGACATTGTTGTATCTGTCACGTCATCTGAGGCAATCTCATCTAAAGTAGCGTCATCTGATATAACCTCTCGCCACTGCTGTATCTGAACCCGATTTGCTAGGTGTAAAGCTGTCTGCTCAGCCAGAACAATTTCACCGCGTTCAGCGTTGTGCTCAGCTTTAGCCATGTGTGTTAAGGTTTCACCTGCGATGACATCTATCAATTGAATGTCTGGGTCGCCCACAGCAAAGCGGCGCACGGGCCCTGTTGCAATGGCTACTTTCATCGCTAGGCTGACCTCGATACTGGGGGTCACTTCAATGTTGTGAAATTGCTCCATGCTTTGCTGCATACTGAGCGCGCAGATGAGTGCGCGGTAGCCGTCATCTGCACTAAACCAACAAGTGATGGCGTCGCCAGCGAAGCCAATCACGCTGCCGTCAAAGCGGTTGACATCGCTAATGAGTGCGTCGTAGACCTGGTTGAGATAACGAGGCAAGGCCTCTGCACCGCGCCGCTCGCCGAGGCTACGCACAAGCGCTTCGGTAAGAGACGTAAAACCAGAAACATCGGCAAAAAGAGCACTGCCATGATTGCGTTCAGCAAGCTGAGTCCCTTTGGCAAGAGCATGGCGACGGTCTAATGCGATGTAGTCTGAAAGGCGATGTTTCGCCACAGGCTTGGTCTCCTTAAAGGTTGTTTGAGCCATTTTACTAAATTCTGAGCCATTTTTACTGAGTGTGTTTATAGTGTGTGTTGATCAAAATATAGGGTTAAGTAAGAATACGTTAGCAAGTATGTGCTGGATATATACCTTGACACATGGACGAACCTTAGGTTTATATCTTTAGCTTTTTTAGCATTGCTTGTCTGGCACTTCGTTTAATGGTTTGTTTATAAAGGTCTAGCTGCAAGTGTTATTAGTTGCTTAAGGTGTTGCCATTTACCCAAGGTGTTGCTATCTATCTAAGCTCTTACCACCTGTTATCTAAGCTCTTACCACCTGCCTAACCAGTTTGTGCTAAGTTTGCTTGCAACACAGCATTGCACAATACTCGAGCAACGTCACCATTATGCAACGTCACCATTATAACGACTTTAGCGCGCTGACGAGTTATCTTGGATAATTACCATCAGATAATCATCTGCTATAAAGACTTTGAGGTTGCAACTGGGGTTGCAGATATGGGGTTGGTAGATAACGCCCTGCTCGGGGAAGGCTGCTATGACAGCTCCTGCAAATATCAGTAAATGCTGCGTCTTTGGGTCACGGTGTGCGGGTGCTAGCGTTGACCGTTAAGCAGCAAGATGCCCTATGGGGCTGTATCGTCTGTTAAACTCTAACACCATATGACGGCTTGGTTTTTAATGGTTTGGTTGTTAAGTGTGTTAGCGTTGCTTAGTAACCCTCGACTCAGTAATCCTCGACCCAATAACCCTCGAGCTAGTAACCCTCGAGCTGGTGACCCTCGAGCTATCTGTGTACAGCTTAGGCGCAAACGACGCAATGGTTATCTAGGTGGCCCTTCAAGCGGGGGTCACTCGAGTTCTCTAGTGGCGATATTGGCAATGGTTATATCCGAAGTGGTTACATCCACAATGGTTATATCCGAAGTGGTTACATCCACAATGGTTATATCCGAAGTGGTTACATCCGAAGTGACGATACGCGGGCAGGCTGTTTAGGTGTACGCATTTCAGCAGGCGTTGAGGGCACTGCGCGGCAACTGGATTGCCAGCGTATCAACCATTACCACGATGACACTATCGCTAACTATCTTGGCGACGTTTAGTTTAGTTAGCTTAAACCTCAACCGCTTTTTAGACGAGTTGCAGGGTGAACTGGAAGTGGCTGCGTATTTAACAGCAGACGCTAACAGCGAGCTGCTGTTACAGGAAGTTCGCACGTGGTCTGAAGTTCAAGCTGTCAGCTTGATCAGCCCAGATGACGCGCTAAGCGATTTAGTAACGCGCTTTGACTACCTCGAGGACACATCTCAACTCATTCCCAACCCGCTACCGCCCACGCTCATTTTGCAACTTGCTGACCCTGCCCAAACACCTTTTATCGGGCAGCGTTTGCGCCAACTGCCCGGTGTGACCGACATTGAGGACGGTTCTGATGCTGTTGATACGTTTTTAGCCATCAACGAAGCGCTCACGGTGGGTGGGGCTATTTTGATTGTTGTCTTACTAGCTAGCGCGCTATTTGCAATCGTAAATTCGATTCGCGCAGCGATTACAGCCCGCAAAGAAGAGATTGAAGTGATGCGCTTAGTGGGCGCAACACGTGGCTTTATTCGCGCGCCGTTTTTGATTGAGGGGTTACTTTTAGGGTTAATTAGCGCACTTGTCGCACTAGGGCTGACCATACCAACATATGGGTTTGCCGTGACCCGCTTAACTGAGCAACTGCTGTTTATACCCTTTGTGCGAGATGTTGGCTTAGTAGCCCAAGTTGCTCTTTTGCTAGCAGCGCTGGCCGTGTTAGTCGGACTTGTGGGAAGTGCCATTTCGGTAGCGCAGTATTTGCGGGAGGATTTGTAGTGAGGCTGTTCGTAAACGAGGTTGAGCTAGCTGAAGGGATGCCTTCTGATACCATTTCCGGTTATGTTGGCAACAAAATAGCTCGAGCGGAATGCGTAGAAACCGATACTAAGTCCGACTGGAACGCAATGAACTTCGCAGGAAGGTATCGCGTGTTTTGTGGAACTTGGGATAAGCTGAGGTATTTAGCATCAAAGCCTCACCAAGAGAGACAAGTGTCACGTACATCAGAACCTCATACGTTAGAATCCCATACATTGCAAGGTGTAACATCAGCAGAGTATATACAGCGTTGCCGTCAAGATACACATCATGCTCAAAACACACATCATGCGCGTTACTACTGTATAAGACATGCTTGCTGGACGAGTCTTGTGGTGAGCATCGTGCTGATGTTCATAACAACTGGGCTAGCGCAAAGTAATGCTACAACTGACGAACTCGAGCGCGACATCGCTGCTTATCAAGAAAGCCTCGAGGCCAGAGCCCGCGAACAAGCTGAGATTGAGGCGAGGCTGGGTGAGCTTGCTGAGGCGCTTGCTGCCCGCATTGCTGAGCGTGACCAGATCAGCAGTGAGCTGGTTAGCTTGCGCCGCGACCGGGCTGCTATCGAAGACGATATTGCCTCGCTAGAAAGCCAAGTGGCCGCCAACGAAATTCATATTGCTGGTTTAGAAGCGCGTTTGGAGGTACTCGAAGCACGCCTCGAGGCCATGCTAGTTAGCTTGCACAGACAGCGTGATAACCGCTATGCACGCGCCCTTGCTAGGGCGGATAGCTTTTTTGAGCTGCGCGTGCGCAATCACTACTTAGCTCAGCTTGCCAATCAA
>JBCCOX010000004.1:0-24246 GCA_039025155.1 Deinococcota bacterium
GGACGAACCGACGCACACCACGGGCGTTTATTGTGTATGTCTTACGCGATTATCAAGATTTCGTGTCAGTAGGTGGTGTTCCCAATCACGATCTCTTTGGACAACAAGGGTATGCGTCAGCTAGTAAGACGGTCACCATACCCAATAGCAATGACCCACAAGATATTGAGGTCACCTTTGCCATTAGTGAGCTATCCAGTGTACGCAATACGGCTGGCGATCCAGATACCAGTAATGTCAAGGTGTTTGCCAGTGCAGGTGGGGTTAGCGAGAACGGTACCTTCTCATCTCCTAATGAAGGTGATGAACTTCTTATTACGACCCTTACGCTAACTAACGTGCCTGCCGGGACAACCGAAGTTACGGCTACGGTCATTTCAGATCCGCTACCTCCAGGGGGGGATCCGCAGGACTATGGGGATGCAGTGTTTTGGAATGGGTTGAATGTTGATGTGGGTGAGGGGGATGGGGGCAGTGGTGGACCTGGCAACGGTGATCCTAATGCCGCGCGCATTCAAGCCTTACATACAACAGTGTTAAGTGATCCTAAGTTGGGTCCAATTATGAGTACGTTGGCTGCGGATGGGGTAGTTGTTGACTTAAGTAATGCCTTCTATCTGCTTAATGATGATGATCCTGACAGGATTATTGAAACCGTTACTATCTTGGCCGAGGGTGGGTACATTTTAGCGTTTAACTTTGTAAACGATGATCTTATAGACGCTACGTTAGCTGGCGTGGACGAGACTCCAGAAGGCGATGAAGAAGTTTACATTGTCAATTTTGATTTGGGATTAGTAGCACGTACCCAAGAGCCCATAAATGGCGATCCTGAAACTTACCAAGAGGGTGCTTGGGTTGGTGACGATTCACTTGCTAACATGATTCGTATTGCTGGTCCTTTGAGCACTTCGCCTTTCTACGGATTCGATTTTCCAGATGGTTACTTTGATGGAGACTCTGGGGCAAGTTCAAGCCAACAATCTTTCTCAGGCACACTTGAAATACAAGCAACCAATCAAGATGAGCCTACGTGCGACCTTGACTGGATAGATACAGAAGCAACGCAATTTCAAATCTTTGTTGATTTAGAAGCAGAAACAGCAGACGATCTAGCCGAATTTACGCTAAGACATCGAGATTTTTTTACAAGTGCTTCATTTGCTATTTATGACACGAGTCAAGAATGCTTTGAGGTTATTGAGAGAGACCCTCCTTTTCCTGATATATATCTCCCCACTCCTTTAGCAGCTGATTGTCGTCAAGCTTTTGCTGACCTCACTAGCGCATTCAATTTTTTTAGGGAAAACCTTGAGGCTGATCAAGAGGGTGACCGACTCAGAAGTGCTCATACAGGTGCTCAAGCAGCACGAATCAATCAAGAACAAGAACTCCTAGACGCGCTGAGTCAACCTGGTTGTGAGGCGAGTGGGAGTGCGAACACCGAGACTCTTGAAATGCGCGCAAACTATCTAGGTGGTATCGCATGGGAAACATTAGAGAGGGAAAATCGCACCTTTATTAACAATGGTCCAGGGAACGGCGATGCACCATTTGCTATTTCATCCTCTGGCAGCTTTTTCCAGATAACAAGTTACATAGACCATAGAGAGGGTGACCTTGGATTAGTAGGACTCCCAAGCCACCTAGCACTTCCTAACAATACTTCTGGTGGCGTTGCTCTAGAAGCAACATGTCCTACCGATGAAGGGCTCCCCACTACTGAACCTTACAAAGGCATTATCTTAGCAACGGCACCAGGAGTAAGTACAAATGCTCTTCATGTAATGCTCTATTGTGACCGTCCTATACTAGAAGTTGACCCTACATCTGTCGAACTTCGAGGAATAGAAGGTTTAAGCACACCTTCTAAACAAGTGACAATTCGCAACGCATCTGATGCCACTCAAGACTTAGAAATATCTGATGTTTTGGTCAATGCTGCAGGTATAGGCTTAACAGCGAGTAATCCTGCCGCCACAACTTTATCTCCGGGACAAGAAACCACATTTAACATTCAGGGGGAGTGTCTTGGTGATTATTCACAAGAAGGTACCTTTGAAGTTATAAGCAACGATCCTAGAAGATTTTTCGATCCTAGTGGTGTAGATCGGGTTGAGGCTAGTCTCGAGTGTCTTGAGAGACCTTTAGCTGATATCGAAGCTTTGGAAGATGGTAGCAACATCCCACAAAAGATGAGTGGTAGATCACTAAGCTACAATGATGTTGTCATTGAAACCGACTGTGAAGGTAGTATTGAGGCATTTAAGCCAAGTTTTCTGATTAGCACCGCTATCCCCATCAACCAGCCTATTCAATCAATTACTCTTCAATTTGACAACTCACCTCCGATGACCTTTTCACAGAGTGACGTTCAAGGGGATCTGTTCACACATGAATTCTCAACAGGTCCACTGAGCGGAGAAAGATTAGGCAAAAATTATGAACTCACTGTTATAGTCCTAGATACCAACGGTGTTGAAACAATTACCAGAGGGTCATTGGTGGTGGATAGGTTATTTTATGAATACAGCGGCACTTGCCCCGCTAATCCTAATGGCGGTGACTGGAGTGGGGTCTTCGGCGATCCTCACATATCTACGCCAGACCGTCAGGTATACACCTTCCACGCAGTTGGTGATTATGTCTTAACGCGCTCTACAGTCCCTGGTGACACTTTCGAGATTCAAGTTCGTTATGTACCTTTCACGAGTAATGGTATTGATTGGTCTGGTGAAAGCGCTTTAGCGATGATGGTTGGTACAAATAAAGTTGAACTTTACGCGCTGCCAAATGGTGATGTAGATATTCTTATTAATGAAGAGGAACCTTTAGAGAACAATGGCGAACACTATATCGGTTTAACCGCTCCTGGAGAAACAATTTTCCTGGAGGGTGGTGGATTTGTGTACAGAGGCTATCTAGATGTGCGTGTTGGGTGGCCTGGCGATAATCCTAGCCAGCTTGTTGCTTCTCTAGGTTCCCCCGTAAACGGCATTCGTGGCTGGACCCAGGTTTACTTCCCGAGCGACCGTCTTAACCAGACCGAAGGCCTACTTGGGGTCTACAACAAAGTGTCAGCTGACGATCTCAGATTGCGGAATGGGGATTTAATAACAAGCGACACAAATTTGTACACAAATGGTTTTAGAGAAAGTTGGAGTGTTGCGGAAGGTGCATCTGCCCCGTTGTTTAGTCGTGACGCTGATCCTTACGATCCAACCTTCCCAAGTAGTGTGGTCGACTCAAATAGTTTCAGTGATGAAGAGATAGATGCTGCACGACAAGTTTGTGAGGACTCAGGGATCATCTGGAGTGCTGTGCTGAATGCTTGTATGGCGGACGTTTTAGTTACAGGTAACCCTGACTGGGCAGATATTGCCGCACGCTTTGATCTTACGAGCAATACATTCTTTGTTAATCAGTCTGCTGTCACACTCACACCAGGTGAAACACTAGACCTACGTGCTACCCCTGTGGCAATAGCAGAAGGGTCATTTAGCTGGCAAGCTAACGGCGGTCAGATCACCTTCACCAATACCGAAGCCACCTACACTGCCCCTGAAACACCAGGGTCTTATCTCATCACTGTGTCACTTGAAGATAGCAGCAGTGTGACTGAAGACTTTGTTTTTGTGACAGTGACAGGCGGAGTTACAGCACCTGTACAGCGCGCCTTGGTTGCAGGCAATAACCACAGCCTGATGATTTATGACTACGGTGGCCAAGGTAGTGTTCGCAGCTGGGGTGGTAACAACAGTGAGCAACTTGGTAGGGATAATCGACTGTACAGTGAAAATATTCTTACGCCTATTGTAGTTACGCTTGATTCTGTTCCCATCCCCCTTGGAGGAGAGCCCCTACAAGGCATTGTGGACATAAGTACTAGCCCCAGTTACGGCAAAGCACGCATCGGCAACTCTCTACCACCATTTAGTACAGCAACCTTTGCAGAGTTACACACACTTGCATTGCAGGACAACACTACAGTGTGGGCGTGGGGTGCTAACGGTTTCGGTCAACTTGGTGATGGGAGTCGACTTATACGTTTTCATGATAACCCAACTGGGAGTACGCCTCATCCACAGCAAGTCATCATAGATAGCAGTGGTACACCCTTATCGGGGATTGTGACGGTCGCTGCAGGTCGGCGCTACAGCCTTGCTTTACATAGCGATGGCACTGTATATAGATGGGGCTACAAATACGAAAGCACTGCTTCTCCAGGCAACGGAGACAGAACTTATTTTCCAGAAGTTATTACTGGATTACCCCCTATTCGTGCCGTAGCTGCAGGCGAAGATCATATGCTTGCTCTAGATAACGATGGTTTCGTATGGGCCTGGGGTGAGAATGATTCTGGGCAAGTTGGTAACAATGTTAACCACGCTGGCAATACCAGTGCACCACCTCAAGAAACCCCAACACGGGTACAAGCTCTTGACGCTAATGGCAACGTGGGTGATTTAACCGATATTGTAGCTATTGATGCCGGTCAAAAAATGAGCGCTGCTGTGAAACGAGACGGTACCCTATGGGTCTGGGGCGAGGGTATCCACAGCACTGCTACAAATCCAGCCTTACTAACAGAACGCATTCAACCTGTAGCGGAGAAGGTCATCATGGCATCGGGTGAAGATTTATCTAACATCATAGATGTAGCACTTGAGTTTCACGTACTAGCCCTTGCAAATGACGGCACTCCTGGTAGTGGCACTATCTGGGCGTGGGGTGAAAACTACACCATGCAACTAGGAGATGGCACTACAACAGATCGTTACCATCCTGTGCAAGTTATCAATGGTCCTAGTGGTCCTGTCTTGAACAACATTACCTCAATTGACGTTGGCTCAGAACATAGCATGGCTATGGATGCTAACAACACAATCTATGGGTGGGGTAGAGATTGTGAAGGGCAACATGGAGGATTTAGAATAGCGGGCTTTGATATGTGTGTTGATTAGTGAACGAGGATTAACCACTACTAAGCTATGGTAAATCTTAGGGCTTATGACTCAAATTCACCTACCCGCTTGAGATTAGCGGGTAGGTATTCAGGTACATGTAGAGGATGTAGCTAATGAAGTCAGTTTTAGTTGTGTTAGGGCTTGGGGTGATTGGATCATTGGGTGTGATCGCCTATCAGCAAACACGCCCACTTAACCTTCCCAATAACCTTGCGCGTAGCCAAGAAATCTACGCGCAAGTCCTTACAAATGACAGAGTTGCAACCACTATGGATGTTCTAGCAGCGGAAGGAATCACTGTTGACCTCAATGATGCTTTTTATCAAACGCATCGGTCTGATATTACAGATATTGAGACAATCACAGTATTTACATCAAGTGGTCATATCTTAGGGTTTGGAGTAAAACGGGATAGATTTATCAGTGCTTTTTTAGCGGGTCAAGAGGGAAATGATGTCTATACAGTTGACTTACTTAGCAGCTGGATTGCACGTGCTGAGATAGCAGGGCAGTGGCGTCGTCTCAAGGAATTGAGAGAAGGTGAGTGGCAAGACAACACTTCACTTACAAGTATGACAACCATTGGATGGAAAATTACAGAGGCACCCTTTTACGATATTAATTTTCCTAGCCGATACGTTGAGTTTGTATCCCAATTTCGCCCCTACCAGCAACCTCACTCGCTTAACATTGACATAGACAATCCCGATGAATCAATGTGCAGCGCTGATGAACTTAGTAGGAGAGTGCAAAACCAACAAATAGTTTTTCAAGTTGCTATGGAAACAAGTATGTTTTTTGGTGAAGACTACGATGAAAATATAACACGAGACGCCCTCAGTATATTTCAGCGTAATTTGAATGCATGCTCAAGAGATTCACAATCACCCGTGTGTAACTTCTGGTTAAGACGGGCTCAGAGTACATGGGGCAATTACAACGGTGGTTTGGATGAAAAAGCACGTATGGTTCTTAAGAATGGATTTAGGAGTGGTGCACAAGCATTACCACGTATACAGTCAGAGACTACTAGCTTTTTAAGTGAGTCAGGCTGTGTCTCTCCTATTATTGATGAGCTAGCTCTAGAATTATCTGCTGACCACGGTAAAACTGTGACAGCTCGTGATGATGCGTTTATTTTCAATGATGTTGATGCCGTTGCACCCTATCTGATAACGGCAGCAGGGTCCTTTTTTGAGATTACTAGTTATATTGCTGACGACAAAAATGTTGATGACTTACCGCTGATGTTACCAGCGGATTCCCGTGGGGGCGTTGAAATTGTGGCACGCTGCCCCTCACAAGACATTGACACACCTGCACAAATTTATGAAGGCATTATTTTAGCAACACCGCCAGTTGGAGAAGCTACATTTTTAGGGGTACGGCTAGAATGCTCACAGCCTTAATGATAACTTCCCAAACCATTTAATTTATATCTGAGCTGAACAATTCATCTAACACCTGGTAGTTAATCTCAGATTCCGTGTCATTACTTTAGTGATTATCTTCACAAATGCTATCCCGCACGCATTTTCTCACACACTTGTTAGCTTTTACTACACAAAGTTACGATAAGTCATGTTATCATAAGGGTATGAGCACAGCTAACGCCCTCACTAAATCAACCACACAGCAACTTGACCGCGCCCGCCTTTGGACAGGTTTGGCTGATGATATCTTAAAGCGTGATGCTGCTAAGGCAGCTAACAGTAAAGACGCTGTGGAGTTGTGGGGATTACTCGAGGCATACCTGGCAACCTACGGTGAATCAGGTGCCAAGGTTAGTGCTAACACTGTGCGTTCTTATAGGCGTGGCTTAGATGCATGGCTCGAGTTCGCTAATGAACGCGGTATCAACCTGCTTAGACCAGACCGTGATACAGGTGCAGAGTACACGCGCTGGCTTGAAACGAAGCTTAGCCCGTCGTCTGTGCGCGTGAGGCTGGCATCAGTGAAGCTGCTTTATAAAGCTTTGCGGTGGTCTGGGGCTAGTGATGCTGCGCCGTTTGGTGATGTAAAGCCTGCTAAAGATAAGACGGCGGCTTGGGATAAGAGAGAACCTTACAGCCATGCTGAGGTTGAGACGCTGCTCGAGCACGCTGGCAGTGTGGATGGTGCTTTGATTCTTTTGTGTGGTCATGCTGGGTTGCGGGTAAGTGAGGCTGTAGCGCTTGAGTGGCAAGACATTGATGGTAGTACGCTTATGGTGCGCAGCGGTAAGGGTGGTAAGTCCAGACGAGTAAACCTATCTCAGGCTTTGAGTGAGGTTTTGCAGGATGTGCCTCGAGTTGATACCAGGTTGCTACCGTTTACTGATACTAGGGCAAGGGAACGCATTAGAAACTTGTGTGAGCGTGCAGAGGTTGCGTACAAGGGTATTCATGCTCTACGCCATTACGCAGGGACACGGCTTTATGCTGAGACCAATGGACTCGAGCATGTTGCTAGGCATTTAGGACACAGCAGTATTGAGACAACGCGGGTATATGCAAAATGGAGTGACAGCACCTTAAAAGACACGCTAGCCAACTGGTAAAACTGCGTGTGAGTCATTACCTTAGATTCTAAAATTCAACACGCAAACTCCCCAATGATTAAGGGTACTCGCCTTTGACCCCTGACAAATGTCATAGGTTTGAGCGAGTACCCTTTGACTCACCTTAGAAGGGAGTATCGATTGTGTAGCACTATGGTCACTTAGTGACTTGTCAAGCTACTAAATACGGACTGCTGTAACTTATCCTTCATCAGCAATCGCAAGCTCAGCCAGAATGTCTTCAATAAGAGGCTCCACTTCACTCTTAACAAATCTTCGAGCATCCCTTGGTCTTTCTGCGTTGTAAATGTCATCAAGCGCCATATCGACTTCGATGCGGCGTTGATGGTGTGATGGGATACTGCGTGCCTTTCGTTTACACATACGGGCAACTATCGTTACTCCAACAAAATCCATGAGCCGTAGCAAATAAGATGATGTCAGATTAAGCAGTATCGCTAGCAGTAGACCGACTAAGCCTGCAACAAGCGGGGACGAAGGCATCATAGGCAATCAACTCCCTTCTTGAACAGGCAAGCAATTTAGGTGTTTAGGTGTTGCTCACCTGCCTCGGTGATGCTAAAAAGACGTTTTGGTGGACGTCCAATCTTGTCCGAAGCAGCAACTTCTGCTTTTACAAGGCCGCCCTCGAGCAACCTGCGCAAGATTGGGTAGACCGTACCGCTTTTCAACTCCAAGGTATTGGTGATGTCGTAACCATGAGTCTCACCTCGTTCTTGAATGAATCTAAGAACATGCAGCGTTTGTTCAGAGGTGTTTCCAGCCCGCCAACGACCTTTACCTTTACGAGTTTTAGAGGTTGCTCGTTTATCGACTGACTTGGGGGTTAGTATTTTGTTACGGGTATCTACCAATCTTAAAAGTTGGCTATTCATTTGCATATACCTCTTTCACCTCCATTTTTAATAGGAGAAATTGAGGTTGAGCCAGTATGCCAGTATGAAAGCCAGCAGATTTCCCTCCTGTGTTTCTGGACGGTTGAAATCTGGACACATACTACTGGCGGCGTCGTTAGGCGTTGTTTAGGCGTTGTTTAGACGTCGTCCGAAGTTGTTGATATTTTTTCTTCCCTCCTTTCCTTTGATGTCTTTTTAGTCTACACTATGTAGACTAAAAAGACAAGCGCATTCCAATGTCTTGGCATTAAGCCTCTAACGACTTTTCGAGCATCACCTTCCACATCCAGCCGATGATGATAAACAACAGCGCTTGCAACTCGCAGATGAGGTACAAACGCTTTGAAAGTAGCTCGAGCATCTACTTTTGAATGCTAAGCCATACAACTGTGGATCCACCGCCGCGCCCTTTTGATTCGTAATAACCGGTTGCCGGCGCTGGGGCTATCTAGCTTTGATTCGTAGGTATAACCTCATGGAAGCAACCCCCACGACATAGGCTTAGACGTTGACATTTATCAACATTTTTAGATTAGTTTTTGAGAACCGATAGGACATCTGAGACCAACATTTTCCAACATTTTGCCTGTGGCGTCCCTTTTTACAGTGTCAACTTTGTCAACCTCTAGCCTAAAAAAGTGCGGAAAGTTCAGCGTCGTTTTTTAGTGCTTTGTAGTGGTTGCTTAACGTCCTAGCCGCTGATTTACGCCTTTCCGTAACTTTCCGGTTATTGCTTAACCGAGTGTCAGCTAGGGCCCGCGCTACTAAGTCGTTATCCTTGCCTCGTCTCCCCTTTTTATATGTCCGATGTGTCAGATCAGCCTTTTTATGTGTTACCTTTGTAAACCTTTTTCTTTTTTTAGTTGCAACTTGTTGCAACTCACTAGCCGCGCTGTCTTTTTTTATGTCCAACTTCGTCCAACTTAGCGAGCCAGCCCTTTTTTATAGTGTCAACTTTGTAAACCTTGAGAGCCTTTTTTACGTCGAACTTCGTCGAACTTGCTAACCCCTTTTTTTTGCTTCCAACTTCTTCCAACTGAGGTTTAGACCTTGCTTGGTTTGGTTTAATTAGATGAAGCAAGCAAGCGTTTGATGTTGTCATTTGCTAGCATTTTTGCCACCGAGTACATAGGGCTTAGCCTTTGCATTTCTTAGCAAAATTAGTTTAGTTAGGTGCAGGGACATAGGCTTTGACCCTAACATTACCTAACATTTTGTCCCCGTAGCTAGGTGCAGGACATAGGCTTAGATCTAAGCATTTCTGAGCAGCCCCTATCTGCCTAGCGAATTATCCGTCGTAGGATCCACTCCACGGGCTGCGTAGACAGTTTTGAGCGCGTTGATGTACTCGAGTACCTGGGCATCTTTAATCAATCTACAAGCAGACTGTGCTGCGCTTTTAGCGTTGTACTGTTCAAAGGCGTTGCCGTAAGCATCGGTCTTGTCGACGCCTTTAACAACTAGCTCAGCAAACCTACGGCGCTTGAGTTCTAGGGGTTGGGTTGTCATAGTGTGCCTCCTTGGGTCAGGTTAGTACCGCTTGTACATCAGTAGGTGCAGCTTTATATGCACGCTCGAGCATGATTGTGTTACCGGTACTGATCCAACTCCTGATTTTTTGAATGTAATCGGGTTTTATTCCTGCAAACTTGCCTGAATTTAAGGCCCGCTTGAATATCTCTAGCCAATCTGGAGGTGTTTTGGGTGGTGGTGAAGCTTTCACCTCTACAGCCTCAACGGGGGGGACACTTTTGTGTAAGTTGTCTTTAGTTAGTAAAAGTGTCCCCCGCCTTTCGAGTGTCTTACACGTTGTTTCTAGGGTTTCAAGCTTGAGTGCATACTGCCTCGAGCCGTTTTTGCCAATGCGTTCTTGAGATAGAGCCAGCTTGCCCAACCATGTACCCACGTAACGCATGATATTGGCTTGCAGTTTGTTGGGTGTTGGCAAGCTGATGAGCCCGCTAAGCCAAGCGCGGTTATCTTCTATCCACTGACGTAAGGACTCGAGGCTATCAGGTGTGTACCGCCGCCGTTGGTCACTGGGTAGGGTCAGTGTCTGTTCAATCTGGTCACGCAAGTTCGCAACTTTTTGGGTAGCTTGGTCAACCGGTCCACCCTTTGTATTCATTCTGAGAGACGCCATGATGCCAGCTTGCTCAACTTTCGCATTGATGGCTTCCAAGTCGTGCTCAGCTTGGGCTAACTTGCGTTCAAGCTTGGCTACTCGTTGTTGTGTCTTAGGATTAGCACGGTGAGCTTGCAATGCTTGAGCAGTATCAACAACGTAAGTTGCCTCGAGCACCTGTTGGTAGAACAGCCGTCTACCCGCAATGAGAGGCATGTCTGCCCGCATATCAACCCGTGCTAGCACCTCATCAGTGAGCTTACCGATGTCGCTAGCTAAAGCCTGTTCGAGGGTTTGTATCTGATAGCGGTAGCGCCCGCGTTTGTCACGTTTGAGCCACTCTGTAAGTGTTTCTGGATCTTGTTCATGAGGGGCCAGCTTGTAAAAGCTGGTGACACGGTAACGAGCAAGTTGATAATGCTCAGCAGCCGTTAACCCTTGTTTTGCCTCGAGCACCTTGGCATCATGCTCACTAAGTTGGCTGGCTTGCACCCGGTGATTGATATAGGCTTTGTTTTCAGCTTTGCTAATCATTTTGCCAAGCTGACTGAGTGCTTCACTTTCCTCAAGCTTGGGTTGTTCGTGTAGCACGACTTCAAAGCCCTGCATGGCAAGTAATCTAAGCACTTCATACTTGTAGTTAGCCCGCTGCCACTGCTCATGCTTGCGGACGGCTTGAACCAAGCTGTTATAGCCATCATCTTTACTACCCAGCTCACGTCCTTGTAGAGCTTCCTCATGCGTGAGACTGGCTCCATAACGAGCGTCTACATCTATATGTTCATGGTTGCCTCGAGGATCTAACCAAATATGTCGTTCGGGGACGTTACGCACTCGCCACAAGCTTTGTACTGCATCGTGGGATGTGCCGATACTGGCATCAAACAGCCCACACACCCGTGCATAGCCGTCATGGTCAATAGAAACACCGGTACTTAAGCTGGGTGAGGTAGCTGTAAACTGGTCCGCTTGTGAGCGCTCGTTGATGTCTGCAATGTAGCCTTGTAAATCGTGGCTTGTTTCGCTGTTAATGATCGTGCCTGACAAGTTTTGTTTTTGCTGCAAGTAATAGCCCATGCCGCTATCCCGCAGGGTATTGGTTGCAATAAAGCTATGTGGCTGGGAAGCTAGTTTCTTAACCTGATTAGCATTTGAGTAGACATAAACGGTTTGCCCCTCCCCTACAGGATAGTAATTTGTGATTCTGTTGTAGCGCTCGTTAGGCCGGTAGATGTTGAGCATCTTGTAGGTGAGCGGTCCCAGGTCAGCATCCAAGCAAAGCAGCTTGCGGGACCGACCTAGAATGGCAGCTAGAGCCGTTAGATTCGCGCGTTTGTTTTTGATGTGTGAGCCAGTTAATGCCCTGGCAAACTGCTCGGATTCATCAATAATCACAATGTCAAAGGCAGAGAGCGTTTCATCTGCCTCGAGCAACTTGTGCAAGCTGTTGACACAGATAGATAAGCCGCGCATCAACCGCAAGTCAAATGCGTTGTAATCCGAGTACACTTCAAGCCCTAACCGGTTAGAAGCATTAGCAGCTAAGACCGTTCTGTGACTTATGTAGAGAACCCGCGCACCTTGGTCTAGGGCGTTAGTGACCACATCTTGCATGGCCTGCGTTTTGCCGGTTCCCTGGGGCGACTGGATGCAGGTCACACCGTCTTTGAAGTCACCTAATTCTGACAGGTAGCGTTCAAAACTTGCACCCTCATCTTTGAGTGTTTTGAGCATCTTGGCGCGTTCTTTGGCAAAGGCTAAGGTGACATCAGGTAGCTTGTGGGCTGCCAGTTGCGTTTTGACGGCCTCGAGTCCCTTAAGACTATGTAGGTCATTAAAATCAGTCGGCTTGCTGCTTAAATCGCAGCCTGTGAAGTCTGGTAGAGCAACTCGCGCCCTCAGTTTCAGGGCGGCTGCGTTGGCTGCCATAGCCCCCACATTGCCTACAGCAGGTTTGTGGATGTCGCTATCGCCTGCGTAGATAATCTCAAGATTAGGCACATGTTGACTAAGCGCCCGTCCTACGTTGTAGAGGTTGCCAGCATCGAGGGCACAGATAACCTGCTCACCTGTGGCTAGGTGAATGGTGGCCCCGGTCGCTAACCCTTCACACAGCCATACCCGTCCGCCTTCCATCCAAGTACCATCGCGTCTATTTTCACGTACTACACCTATGGGTGCAAGCTCACCTGTGACGCTGTGACGCTGCCTACCTAGCGTGATAAATGCGCCGTTTTTAGTAAGTCCAGTGCTAAAAAGTTTATTGCCGCCTCTATTGTGGATTTTTTGAACGCCACGCGGCTCGAGTTTGCCGTCATCGGTAAACCCAACTAACAACGCAAGTAACCACACGCCATTATGTCTAAGTGAATCATCTTGATAGCCTGCTAAGTTTTTACGTTCAAGGTAAGCACTGACGCCACACTCACCCGCGCTGTCCCACATTTTGAGATCGGCGTCAACAGTACTCTTTTTTGTATCCTTTTTAGCTGTACTACCTTTGGGAAGGCTGTAACGCGGTTTGTATGCGCGTGCTTCACGGTGGGCAGTGATTACTGCCCAATCGTCAAAGCGTTGTGTAAAGCCGCCGTGCTTAAAGCTGTTGAAGGTGAGCTTTAAGCGTTCATTCTTATGGTCATCGTGCCACCAGTGACCGATGTAACCGTGTTTTTGGTCGTGGTCAGCATAGTGCCAGCGTCCATCTAAGATAAGTCCGTTGTGGGGTGTTTCGCCAGCCAGTTGGTGAACGAAGTCATGCGCGGCGTCATAGATTATTTGGCGCGTACTCATGCTGCACGCCCATCCTGGTCGTAGGAATGCTCTGGTGTCCACCCGGTTTTGCGTTCAACGTTGCACGTTGCTAGTTCCTCACGGAGTATGTGGACGAGGTAATCTAGATGCGTTCTGTCCCATTTATCCAGGTTTTGACTACTTAACAATTGGTGATAAAGACGATGGATCTCTTCTCGCTCGTCATCGCACATTAAGTGCTCAAAATCTAAAAGAAGTTCTACGCATACCGTTAAAAAATCTTTGCCGTCCCCTACGTAACCATGCGCAATCTTGCCGAAACGGTCGGGGGGTGTCGTTATTGGTGACTTCATGACGCCACGGCCTCGAGTATGTCGTCAACATCAGCTGACCAAGCACGATACGGCGTTTCAGCATGAACAACGCGGCCGGCGTGATTGCGATAGAGGCAAACGCCGTCAATATCTTGCTTGTGAATTTTATTGCTAAATGTGCTATTGGGGGTTGAGGTGTAAGTGTTAAATGGGTAAACTACAGCTACGTCCGCAATACGTGTCTGTGTCTGCCCATGCTTCCAACATGGGTACTTCATTTTCTGGCCTTCTCATTCCGAAGACACTCATAGTATTTTGCCCTACAAAAAATTGCGTCACAGACCCTAGGGGGTAAGTTCCCTGCTTGCGACGCGACTTATTTTGGAGTAACGTGTACATATGAGTCCTTCTAAAAAATTGAAGGTGCTCGCCCGTCGAAGTCCTTAATGACATTGTTTGGTCGCAACTCATTAAGGACTTTTCTTTTTTGGCTTACACCTAACTTCATTTTAGCTCGACTAGAACGTTGTACGCTAGCAGTATGGAGTACAACATATAGGTTCTACTTGTGCAAGCATCCATTGAAATTGTACAAATGTAAACCCACGGTTTACGAAAATGCTATTTAATGGCAAAATGCACCTAATTCGGCAGTAGATGTTAGAAATGTTACATCTAGAATGCACCTTAATTCAGACACTCATGGATAACTTCTAACGACCTCACTATAACCGCTCGTGTTGTTTTATGCAAGCACTACTAATGCTGTCTAGATCGATAAAAATGGGACTAAGAACCCCAAATTAGCAACACTTAATCAAAATTAGCAACACTTACTAAGAATCTTTCATTTCTATAGCGGCTTGAATACCTTCAGATGTCAACTTGACATGTGAAATGCGTTTTCCTTTACCCCTTGATCTTGTAAGCTTCACAAGTCCGCGTGCCTCAAGTTTTGCGAGTGATCTGTTAACAGATGTACTTTCACTGGAGCTTGGCATATACCCTAGATATTTTGATGTTCGCCATGAAGTTCCAAAGTATTTAGGTTTTGGCATAGGTCGAGGTCCTGGGTCAGATGGTTTGGGGATACGCCCTGAGCCTATCTTAAAAAACTGCTGAGCACTGTTGATGACACTTTTTCTATGAAACCTCATCCCCTCTTTTACACTGTCATGAAAAAATTCCTCCTCTTCAGCAAGCCAGTAAATCAATGAGCGCTGCTGTTTACTCAAACCTTTGCTATACTTGGGTGTCTCTGACTCAGACAATGCAGTACCTCTAACGCCACCGCCCCCACGGTGGTCTTATTTTTGTGCCTCACTTTCAAATAGTGCTGCTTGCTCACGGGTGTACTCGAGCAAGTCATTTGTTGTAAATTGCTGCCCGGTTAAATCATGCAATGCGCTGAGAATATCGGCTAGCGTCTGGAGGCTGACATTTTTAGGGTCTTTAAGACGATAAAGCTGTGTAAGACGGCTTTTCTCACTAGAGCGCTCGTTAGCCATAGCATGAGCGAGCTCATAGCGGCTGATGCTTAACTCGGCTAGAAGTGCCTCGAGCCTCCATTTCACAAATGGCATGATCGTCATCATAACTGCTACTTTAGCAAGAAGGCTACATATAACACAAGTAGTATTGACATTTTATATAGCAGTAATGTAATATAGTAGGTATAGCAAAGGACGCGCCACCGTCCAAAGTTACGCGCCCTCTGCAAATCCAAGAAAAGGATGTACCCACATGTTAAACCAAGCCACAACCCCACAAAGCATCGCAGCCAGTGAAGACGCTTACGACCGCAAGAACCGCCGTCACCGTTGCCAGTCCATCAGCACTAAGTTTGCTGAGCTAGGCGTTATAGACAAAGCCGCACAAGCCAACATCATTTACCTAGTTGGCTCGAGCCGTGAGCTTGATAACTGCACGCAGCAAGACTTAGGCAATCTTGAAGCATTCCTTGCTAATCGCATTAGAGACCGCGCTATCGGTATCAGCACCTTCCCAGCACTCGCAGCCTAACTACATCACTACGAGGGCCCACAGCGGGCCCTCAGAAAGGAATCACCATGCCAGTAACAGAAACACTTCCCGCCCGTAAAAGCGTTAGAGCTCGAGTTGATGTAGACACTACTGAACCCGCTACCGTCGCCGCATTGTTTGATCTGGTACGCCGTGAGGCTAGTTATTACGGATTCCCAGACATCATGCACGTGCTTATTCAAATGACCATAGAGGTTGAGACATCAGGACTAGAAAAACCCCCAAGGGCAAACTTTGAAGGGTTAAAAGAGCGCTTAGATCAGCTTTGGTGCGCTAGTGGCGTTAGTCTTAAAACAGAGAGATAACTTACGTGTTTCTACTAACCTCCTAGCAACACCTACTTAAGTTGCCATGACCGCCCTAGAATTTATTGAGACTGATGACTTCACCCGTCAAGCTAACAAGCTCCTTGACGACCGAGGCTTACGGCTTGTGCAAAACGAGATAGCTATTGATCCATTGAGGGGTAACATCATCCAAGGCACAGGCGGCGCGCGTAAACTTCGCGTAGCACTACCCTCACAGGGTAAAGGCAAACGTGGGGGTGCTAGGGTTGTGTACTATTATCAAACCAAGCAGGGTAAGGTTTACTTACTTGACCTTTACAGCAAATCACAGCAAGATGACCTTAGCGAAGCACGTAAGCGTGAACTGTACCAAATCATCAAAACGGGGTTACACGATGACTGAGAACGACTTTGCAAGACTCAAACGCAGTACTAGTCACGCTGCTGACATAGCCCGGGGTGAGCGTGAGCCCTCACGGGTCACCGTCATTAACCCTGCTGACATCTTCCCTACCGTCAAGTTTCGCCATGAGCACAACCTATCCCACGACGACCTAGCTAGCATCTTAGGCGTGACAGTGGATGATGTGATTGACTGGGAAGTCGACGAGGCTAAACCAAGCGCACCTGTGCAGCTTTTGCTCGAGCTACTCATCACTAATCCTGAACTCGTCATTGAAACAGCCAAAGGTTTACAAAGGCCTATACCTGATAGCCTCACAGCAAGTCCTTAAATGAGTCAAAGAAGTACTCAACCGGCCCGCGTTCACGCTGTTGTGATTCGCGGGTTTGCTCTATCACGTCCGCTGTGGCGTCGTTTACATGGTCTTGCCAATTGCCCTGGGCTATCTGTTCCCCGGCATCTGCAAACGTAGCTAACTCAGCATCCGACAAACTAGCTACCCATGCCATGAATCTTGCCTCTGACCACTCTGTGACGCCCTCACAAAACTCTGATTGCATGTACCAGTACCTAAGATGCTGCAAGCTTTGCGGCTCATCTGGGTCTGGTTCCGCTATGAAGTACCAGCTAGGTTTGCGGTTACTAGCTGATGACCTGTAATCGCTTTTATGCCCGCTGTAGGTATCGCGCTGGGTGTTTGTTTGTAGAGTACTAACAACGTGCTGCCACAAGGCCGTAAGCGTCTGAGGTTGCACCTCTGTGTGCGTTGCTAGCTGGCTTTGCGGTTGCGTCATGGTCTCAACTCGAGCCAACCACTCATTAGCGGTCTGCATATCTTCTTGAGTAGGTTGATAATGCTCTATCTCGGTACTCTCACGCACTACAGGGTAGTCATCAGCCTCAGCCTCGAGCCATTCAACATGCACATCCACTGGTTCAGGCTCAGCTACCACAACAGGGCTATCATCTACAGGTTGCCAATAAGCATCAATGATGCCGTCGTCAGTTTGCTCGAGGTCATCTGCTTGCTGCCAAGGCTCTAAATCCCAACTCATGGTCTTAACGCCTTACGTGTGGGCTGTTGCACTTGCCTTAGCTGCCTTACTTGCGGTTGTGGTGCTTGCTGTTGGGCTATTGCCTTAGCTTGCTGCAACTGCTTACGCCTTGAAATCTTATCCAGCTTGTCACCTTCATGTGTGAGCGCCCGCCTCACTTGATAAGCACACAAAAGCCCAAACGCAAGCGTAAGTATTGATAGTGTTGCCGCCCTTGGTTGCCACCTTATCCACCAGTAGCCAAGGAAAATACCCCACAAGATCAGCGCACTAACTTTCCCGTACCAGCGCAGCGTTGCACGCTCGGTACTTACTTGGGTAGGTGCAAGTACCTTCACTTTTGGCTCGAGTATCTCACCTTCACTATGTGCAACCGCCTGCTTAATTTCTGGGATATTCGACAATGCGCTAGCGGTTGCTGCTTGCTTAGCCCTAACAACATTCTTAGCCTGTCCCTTGTCAACAAAAACAGGGGCATCTTTTTTATCAAGCGTGTGCAATACCCAAGCGCCGCTAGGGTCAACATCAATGTAAAAAGGTTGTTTCACATGTTGAGTAATTAACCCTTTAACATGACCTGATGACGGGTTCTCATGCCAACTCACTAGCTCAGTGGATTTAAGTGCTTTGCGCATGTTAATTCACCACTCGCGGTCGCAGATTCTTTAACCCGTCATACCCGTCACGTTGCGTGCTGGAGGGTGAATCAACCGTCACAGTACCCGGTACTAACCCGTCATGACCGTCACGGGCTGTGTCGGGTGTGTCGTGTTCATGCCGTATCGGTGACGCTTTTTGTGACGCATCATAAGCACCTACTAAGCCACGTTTCCGCAACTGTCGAATCAGCTTTTTACCCATTGAATCACTATCACAAACACCAGCATCAATGAGCGCACTGCTGTTAATCCAGTCAAGCCGGTCACATAACAAAACCGCTGCATCTATCTGAGACAATCCCTCGAGACTCTGCACAACATCACTGGTATCTTGCACACCGTTTAATGTCCACATTGATGCTGGTTGCTTACTTGCACGCATAAGCACCTTTTGTAACGCTCGCTCATCGGTGTCATCAATAAAAGGACTTTGAAAGCGCGTGATACCAGACTTATTTTTGTAAAGACCATCGCCAGCACCTAACAGACCCGCTGCACTCTTATTTTTGAGGATGTGCTGGCTCGAGCCTTCCTCAATAGCAAAGCAGATAACCGTTGGCAGGTTTGCTCTTAGACGGGGTTTAAGTACATTCTCATCGGGTCGCTGCGTCCCCACAATCAAGTGAATGCCACTAGCGCGGGCGGTTTGGAGTAGCGCAAGCAGGATAGGCTCGAGTGCTTTGCCGTAGGTATCCATAAGCAGCCCTAGCTCATCAATGATGCAGACGATAGCAGGCAGTGTATGCCCTTTGGCGTTGTATGCCGCAAGGTTCTTTACCCGGGCCTTGGCAAACAAGCTGTTACGGTGGTGCATTTCATCAATGAGAGACTCAAGTGCGCTTAGTATTACATCTGCTTGGGTAAGGTGGGCAACTGTGTGGGGTAAGCGTGCAAACGCCACTAAATCAAGCTGCTTAGGGTCAAGCAATAATGTTTGTACTTGGTCTGGACTACGTACCGTTAACAGGTGTGCAAGGCTCGCAGTAACCGATGTGGATTTACCCGCGCCCGTAGTGCCAGCTATGAGCATGTGAGGCATAGTTGAAACATCAGCGATAAGCACACCGCCGCTGTTATCAATGCCAAGCAACCACGGTAACGGCGCGGCGTCGTCAGGTAGCTCTAAGCGTCCATAGTCCACACGTTGCCGTTTCGCACGGGGTAGCTCGAGGCTATACAAACCATTATCAAGCCAAGCGCCTCTAATGGACTTCACGCCCATGCGTCCAGCTATTTCTTTAAGCTTGCGGTCAACGTCGGATGCCTCAGTATCATCTGGCAACATAACGGGATAAGTAGCGATTGATGGGGCTAGGGTAGGTTCAAGCACGCCTACCCGGACACCACGCTTCCAAAGTGCTTGCTGTAACTGCCAGCGCTGGGATGCCTTCACTGTAGTACCTGTAAGCGTTGGTCATCTAAGCGTTCGACTAAGCCATGTTCGACTAAGCCCGCAATGAGGTAACGCTGCTTACGTCCAGTCTCAAAGCGTGACCAACTGTGCAGCTGCCTAAAGTAAACAATGCCCTCTAAATCAGCCTCAGCTAGACACTCAAACCAAAACACGTGACGCTCTGGGAAAGCCTCACGGAACAGCCAGGCATGAGCATCGTCATCTAAGCACCTGCCTAGCTCGGTACGTCGCTCGAGCTTGGATAGGTAAGCCAACAACCATGCTTCATGGTCATCACTAGCAGAATTGGCTTCTGAGTTGTATATGGGTATATCGGTTTGTGTCGTGTCCAGCGTGTAAACTGTCACGTGTTGTACCCCCTTCGCGGGTATAAAGCTGTCGGATGTTGACGCATCGCGGACAGCACTTCTTTTTGTCAGTCTACACGCCTAGCCTTTTGTTAGCAAGTGAACACAGCACCATAGAGTTTTGCTTATAAAGCACTAAAGTATCAAGGTATCACAGTATCTTATTACTTTTGTGCCTCGAGCCGCTCATGCCATTCTTCTAACAGTGTTTCGACAAGCTCAGATAGGTCTGTATTTTGCTCTAGCACGGCTATACGGGTCTTTAGATGTAACTCTGTAGGTATGAGTGCCTTTAACTGTTTCATTTTTCCTTCGCGCATGAGCTGTATGCGTGACTTTTGTACCTCAGTATCTTGTAAGGGTGATACCTGGGTATCTTGTGACTCAGGTGCTGAGGTATCTTCTACAGCATCAATCAAACCCGCGTACTTATTGCTTTTACCTTTAGGCATTCAGTTCACGTCCTATCTGTACATAATCAAGCCATGCGACCATAGCCCGGGCGTCACTTACATCTCTAACTAGGCAGCCCTCGAGTACCGCCTTCTGAAACGCTACCGCCCGCCGTATCTGTCCTTTGAATAGTGGCAAGCCGTTAGCCTCGAGTAACTCTCTAGCTTCATCAGCATCACGGCTGGGCCTTGGTGGGCATATTGTCAGCAGCACCTTAAAGTCATAGCCGTCTAACACCTTCACTGTTTTAAGCAAGGCTCTTAATGCCAGGGCGTCAGGTGAGGTCGGCAAGATCAGCAGGTCACACTCATCTGCTAACCTCTGTAACCGCTTGGCATCCGTACTAGCTGCTGTGTCGATAACAAGATGCTCAGGTGAATTGCTACTTAGGTATTTACGTAACTCAGTATTTTTGATAACAGGGTATGGCAAGCTCTCACTAGCAGACAGTGCAGACTCATTGAGGTCATCATCTACCAGCGTGACGCTAGCATCCTCTGATAGATAGCCTGCTAAGTGTATGGCTGTCGTGCTTTTGCCCACGCCACCCTTGAAACCCGCAACGGTAACAATCATAGCCACAGCATAAGTATTTAGAGACTAAGATAACAGGCTATTTCATCACTCGAGCATCTAGTGGCTTAGGTATCACGTTACTTTGTGGCAAGGGTAGTAAGTGGCGTGAATAGCAAGGTATTTAAGTGCTTGAGTATCTAGGAATAAAAACCGCCCGCTGTAATCGCGTTTAAGCTGCCTCGAGCATCTCTCAAGGGTTAGAGAGTATGGCTAGGTTGTCACCTGGTATTGCCTATGAGCAGATATAACCGCATCATCTACACTCAACATGCCCTCGAGCGTATGTCAGAGCGCCGCATTTCACAGCGTCAGGTTGAACGTACCCTCGAGCAACCCGATAAGACATACCCAAGTGACGGCAAGCTAGTTGCTGAAAGAGTTACTGTACACGGCAACACCTTAAAGGTAGTCTATAGTGAGACAGCAAACGGGCTAACCATCACCTCAGCGATAGTCATTACAGTGATACGCATAAGCCCGTAGAGAGGGGTCACAGCATGACGTTAAAACTAGATACCGCAGCCGATGCCTTGTACATCCGCCTGAGTGATACTCAAGTATCTGAGACGCTCGAGCTAGGCCCTAGCATGTACGTAGATGTTGACGAGCTGGGTCATGTTGTAGGTATTGAGGTTTTGAACTACTCTAACCATGAGCAGTTAGAGATACCTGGCTTTACGATGCCAGCTAGCTTGGATGATGCTCGAGCATTTAGTGCTCAGTTTGTTTAGGCGTGCTCACCTTTAGAGCTACCCCCGCACGTTACTCCTACATAAGACTGTGAAGCCAGACGGCTATTTAGTTCAAATAGCATAGTAACTTCACCTTCAAAGTTTTAAGATAAAGCCATGAAACTCCTACTTGGGCTACTGATAAGTTTGGCTGTTTTCTCTTTAGCTCAAGAGGAAACGGATCCTTTTGACCGTTTAGCTTGCTTGGATGAAGATCAAAGGTCCCAGCCTATTTCCGAAACCGCACGGTGTAATGCCGATGGTGAACTGTATGATCCTTTTGAGGGCTTTAACGGACCACCAGACTCAGGCGATTTTACTGAAGCAGAACTTGTACTTATGAGGCAACATTATGATGAAGAGTATGCCAAGCTAAGCCCTTTTCAACTTGAACAACTTGCTAGGGGAAGATTATGGTTTAACGGTTATGAATTTAGCCTTGTCCCTTCTAGAGAACGCTATGACTTCCCAGAAAATAGCACAACAGAGTAAGCTTTAGTTCTAAGCCACTCTGTCTAAACCAATCAAGCCACATCACTTGCCAGATACCACAGGTCTTGGCAAGTTTTTCTTTGCACAGCTAGTTTAGTGAGTTTAGTTGCGTCTAGGACTGCTTAGGTAGTGTTCTTATTGGGATGAAGGTGATTTGAGTTACTTTTGTATACACTTAATTTATATTTGCAATTCCCTATTAAGGTATTTTAATCTTAGGTCATCAGATAGTAGTTGAAGCCACTATTTTATTTGCACGATCATGATGGTGGTTAAACCCTGTGGTTGTTCTTCGTTTGTAAGGGGGCCGTATCGGTGACGAACCTGAAACATCACATACCTAGCAGCTAGTAGCTGTCTTTCAGTCACATTCTTATTCACAGCTTGTTGCACGTTGTCCGTCATTAACTGACGCCATCTTCGTTCTACGTTTTGGTTGACTGCTTGCCATTGCCGTGACACGTTCTTAGACGTGTCAGTTGGTGATGTGGTGCCGTCATGCACCTAGAAAGGGTAATCCATGCATTCGTCTCGCTTATCTCGACTACCATTTAGGTTGAAACTCACCCTTTTACTCACCTTAATCGCACTGCTCTTTGTTGCCTGTCGGGGCGGGCGGAATGATCCTCCAGTAGTACCTAATGATGAGCTGTTAGAACCCGTTCCTGTTCCGACCTTTGAACTTCAATCAGTTAACTTGCCAGATTGGGTGGCTGGTGACAACGTAACTGTTGAAGTGCTTGGTACGGGGATAGGTAACCGCTACACTGCAAGCAGCACCGCAACTATTACCATTCCTGATCCTAGCACCGTACAAGCCTTGTATGCCCAAGTTGTTCTTAAGGGGGGTGCCCTCTATCCAGGTGGGCCTGAGTACACAGCTCCTAACAACGTCACTGTTTCCAGTAGTGTTGAAACAAAGTCTTTAAGTGGCGGCGAGCTTAGCTTGACCCTACCAACTGACGCAGATGGTCTAGGGCTTGACAACATTGCGCGCATCTACGAAGGCACCTTTGCCCCTGCTAGCAGCTTAACGGTAGATATTGACCACATTGGCTGGACGAACCGACGCACCCCACGCGCGTTTATTGTCTATGTCTTGCGCACAGCTCAAGATGATGTGTCGGTGGGTAGCGTACCCAACCACTACCTTTACGGCGAACAAGGCTATGTCTCAGCAACTAGGACAGTTACCATACCAACTAGCAGTGACCCACAAGACATAGACGTCACCTTTGCGATTAGCGAGCTATCCAGTGTACGCAACACAGCTGGTGACCCAGATACCAAGAATGTCAAGCTCTCTATTGAAGCAGGTGGCGTCACCAAAACGAGTACTTTCGAATTTCCCGATAAAAACGATGAGCTGCTAATCGCCACCTTGACCTTAGCTGATGTACCTGCGGGGACAACTGAGGTCAAAGCCACCGTCATTTCAGAGGCGCTACCTCCAGGCGGGAATCCTCAAGATTATGGGGATGCAGTATTTTGGAACGGACTAGAAGTTAGTGCCGCTAGCAGTGGTAACACTGGTGGTGGTGATACAGGTGGTGGTGATACAGGTGGCGGTGATACTGGCGGTGGTGATACTGGCGGTAGTAACCTTGATGCTACCCTGCCCGATTGGGTCACCAGCGATAATGTCAACGTTGACGTCTTAGGTACAGGTTTGGGTAACCGTTATAGCGCAAGTAGTACAGCAACCATCACGATTCCTGATCCTTCTAGTGTGCAAGCGCTCTACGCCCAAGTTGTGTTTAAGGGTGGTGCTCTTTATCCAGGTGGTCCCACCTTTGTGGCTCCTACCGATGTCACCGTTGCTAGTAGTGTTGAAACTAAATCTTTAAGTGGTGGTGAGCTGAGCTTGGCCTTACCGACTGACGAAACAGGTACAGAAGTTGACAACATTGCCCGCATCTATGAAGGTACGTTTGCGCCTGCAAATAGCTTGACGGTAAGCATCAATGATATTGGTAGGACGAACCGACGCACACCACGGGCGTTTATTGTGTATGTCTTACGCGATTCTCAAGATGACGTGTCAGTAGGTGGTGTTCCCAATCACTATCTCTTTGGACAACAAGGGTATGCGTCAGCTAGTAAGACGGTCACCATACCCAATAGCAATGACCCACAAGATATTGAGGTCACCTTTGCCATTAGTGAGCTATCC
>JBCCOX010000005.1:0-23501 GCA_039025155.1 Deinococcota bacterium
CCACGAACATGTCTTGTACAAACAAATCTTTACCGGCTGTGGCAGCGAGCATCTCTTTTTCAAACACTGAAAAGTGGTCAGCGCTCATGGGTTGGTTGACCTCACCCCAGTCCACGTGTTCGTCGGTCATGCTATCGCGGACAACAAACTTATCTTTTGGGGAGCGCCCGGTGTAACGCCCAGTGTTGACGACCAGCGGCCCTTTGTGGGCAATTTCAGCTTCGTTACGGCGCAAAGCCTCGGCGTAAAGTTCGGGTGTGGTGAGGTTCCAGTAGATGTTGTTGGCGTCTTCAATGCCAAACTCGTGTAGGCTTTCAGCTTTGATGTAGTGTCCAAAGTGTTGCATGATGACCCTCTCTAACGCTATTCTTGATGATTGTTCTCGAGCTTAATGTCATCACGCCAGCTTGTAAGGTGATAGCTTGTTCATGCTGACATCAAGCTAATGTAAAAGTATGTATGAATGTAACATGACAGGTAAGAGGCTCGAGCATCACCTAACTCCAAAAACCACGTGTTACAGATGATATTCTCCTATAGCAAATACTGACGCTAGCGCTCAACCACAAACCTGCTGTAGGCTAAATTAATCATGAACATTGTCACTTGGAACGTGAACTCCATCCGCGCCCGCGAAGAACGGGTTTTGGCTTGGTTAGACGCTAACAGTCCCGATGTCCTCTGTTTGCAAGAACTGAAAGGTACAGAAGATGTCTTTCCGCTGGCTGCTGTGCAAGAACGCGGGTATGAGGTTGCTATCTTTGGGCAACCGACCTACAACGGCGTGGCAATACTCTCAAAACATCCTCTTGAAGATGTCCACCGCAGTTTTGGCGATGATGTAGACGACAGTCACTCAAGGTTCATTGCTGCCACCATTCAAGGTATTCGTGTGATGAACGGCTACTTCCCTAATGGTGGGGATATTGAGTCGGATAAGTATGTGTATAAACTGGCGTGGCTCGAGCGCCTCACGACCTACCTAGGTCAATACGATATGAATGACCCGCTGCTCCTCTGCGGCGACTTCAACATCGCCCCAAGTGAGCTAGACACCGCCCTTGCTGAAGAACGCGAAGGCTCGGTACTTTTCAATGACACCGTGCGCGGTTGGTTTGGGGACATGCTGGCAAAAGGCTTCACCGACACCTTCCGACACCTTCACCCAGACGAGGTGCAGTACTCCTGGTGGGATTACCGCCAGTTGTCGTTCCCCAAAAACACGGGTATGCGCATTGACCACATTTTAGTGACGGATGTTCTCAAAGACCGTTTACAACGGGTGTGGATTGACCGCAACGAACGCAAAGGCAAACGCCCGTCGGATCATGTGCCCGTTCTCGCTGAGTTTTCAGATTAGTCTTTGAGTGTTACGCGCCACGGTGGATTGAGGCGGTTGTCGCCTGCCCAGTAGAGTTTGATAGCATTGCCCGAAGGGTCGTGCAAAATCGCCTCACGCCATAAGTACGGCATATCGGTAGGGAGTTGTTCAAAGATAATTCCTTTGCTGACAAGCTCGTCTACCCAATCATCTAACGCCTCGTGTTCAAAGTAGATGACCGCACTATTTTGGATAGGCTCATCTTGTAAATGGAGCGAAAAGCTCGCCTCGTTGGCAGCCACAAAGCGGGCGTAGTGCGGTGAATCCACAATTTGGGTAAAGCCCAGCTTGCGGTAGAACGCTGTGGCGAGTTCCATGTCTTGTACGGGTAGGGTGACTTGATTGAGGTTCATGTGTTGAGTTGATAGTGGGATTGGACGAGGCCGTTATCGTAGGCTTTAGTAGTTAGATGTGTGAGGGTGATGTCGTGCTCGAGCTGCCCAAATAACGGCAACCCGCGTCCCAACAAAATCGGCAAGCGTGTGAGGATAAGCTCATCAACTAAGCCTGCTTGCAAAAACGATTGTATGGTTTTACCACCATCAATATAGATGTTCTTAAAGCCGCGACCTGCCAAGTCATTCGCAAGTTCCGTCACGGGACCCGAGTGAATCTCAACGTTATCAGAAAGATTGTCCGGTACGCTCTTCAAGGTTGATGACAACACAACAGCATGCTTCGTGCTGTAGGGATATTTAGGAAAGCCCGTCACCACCTCAAAGGTGCTGCGTCCCATGACCAAACAGTCCACGCTGTCCATGAATGCTGCGTAGCCATAATCTTCGTTGGCAATAGGTTCAACCGTGCTGTGAAGCCAGTCGATATTGCCGTCTTCGCGAGCAATAAAGCCGTCTAAACTGGTTGCAATGTAGACAGAGCATTTCATAGTCATACATTAGCGTGCGTACCTATACAGTTATGCACTAGCTGATACATCCTCTGATATGGATTGGTGGATGTAGTCTCGAGCCACCCGCTTGCCCACACTCACCAGCAAATCATAGGAGATAGACCCGTATAACCCTGCCAGCGTTTCAGCGTCTAAACCTTCACCGAACATAGTGATTGCATCGCCGACTTGAACGTCATCTTCACTTACCTCAATCATCAGTTGATCCATACAAACACGCCCGCGTATAGGATACGTCCGACCGTTCGTGACCACATAGCCCTTATTGCTGAGTAACCTCGGATAGCCGTCGGCGTAGCCAATGCGCACGGTGGCGATGGTTGTGTCCTCGGGTGCTTGCCAGAGGGAACTGTAGGAAATGTGCCGACCTGCAGCAAAGGGTTTGACGAAGGTGACAGGTGCTTTGACAGTCATGACAGGTTGTAAATGGGATTCAAGAGATGCAATGAACGGGCTCGAGTGATAGCCATATGCAGCAATACCCGGCCGCACCATATCAAAGTGGCTTTCTGGTTTGGCAATGAGTGCTGAAGAATTAGCAGTATGTTTGAGAGGGATGTTGATGCTATCTTGCTCGAGCAACGCCAATATGTCCTGAAAGTAACTAAGTTGCATATTAGTGTATGTCGGGTCAGCATCGTCTGCACAGGCAAAGTGCGTCCAGATGCCCGTTAGCTCGAGGTTGGTATCTTTATCTATCTTACGCGCCACCTCGATAGCACCATTCGGCAAATATCCCAACCGTCCCATACCGGTGTCTACCTTGAGATGTACACGTGCTTGTTTGCTGACTCGAGCCGCCGCCTTACTGACAACCTCAGCGCTATGGGCATCAACAACTGTAAAGTCAATATCACTATTAACCACGGCATCTAACTCGTGTTCATCACCTTCATAGACAGGACTAAAGATAAGAATTCGTCCACTCATACTGCCCTGACGTAATTCCAGTGCTTCCCCTTTGGTAGCTACCCCAAACCAAGTCACACCGATGCTTTCTAAGTGCTTACTAACTTGAACAGCACCGTGACCGTAACCGTCTGCTTTGACAGCTACGAGTATCTTTGTGTCATCTACCAAATAGGTTTTGAGACGTGTGATGTTGTGCGTGAGTGCTGCTAGGTTGATGCTTGCAATCGGTTCGTGCATGGTCGGTTATAGCATGTTGACCAAGCAACGAGGGCTAAGACTACTATTCGCATTGAGTGCATCATCTAAACATTATCCAAAAAGTTTGACAAATTGTGCTGCCGAAATTACCTTGGTTTTGCTCACTTTCTTCAGTTGTTGTAAATCCAGTTTGTCACCAGAAACAAGATAGTCTGCTTGTCCAACAAGGGCAGTAGCAACAATAAAGTTATCGTCTGGGTCTGGTGAAATATCAAGCCGCGGCAGATTGGTAACTAGAAACGCACGCTTGTACACGAGGTTAATAAAAGCACCTATTTCTGCAGGTTGTTTAACTCTCGCACGAACTTTGGGGTACCGACTTACTTTGCGTAATTCTTTTAGTTGCCAAGTGGATGAGACCAGTTGATAACGTTTCTGGACCCAAAGATTTACTGCGGTACGTGGCACACTTTGCAGTGACATAAACGCTGAAATGATGACATTTGTGTCTAGAACGACACGCACTTTGAAAAACTCAAGTACGCCTTGCCCACGCTATAGCTTCATTAGCAATACGAAGCGCTTCTTCTTCATTAGTGTCATCAGAGTATGTTTTTTCGGTGTTAGCTAGCATTTTACGAAAATCCAGTAATTCACTTTCATCTTCAAGAAGATTGAGTGCTTTGTCAATCATGTCCTCTAGGTCAGTAAAACGACCAGAAGCAAGTTGTGCTTTTACAATAGCTTCTTGCTTAGGTGTGAGAGAGAGTTTCATAACGTTGAGAATAGAGGGCTTTGTGTAGTTGCGTCAAGTCTGGCAAAGTGCGTACTAACGCCATTTGCGAGCGTCCGCCAAAACGTTACAATGCATGACGTGATAAACGCCACGCTACGCCGCCAACTTCAACCTCGCCTGAAAGAGCCTCAGCCTCAAGATGAACCTGCACAAGCCACACCTAACAACTGGTCAGAAGATACCCTACACCCCACCCATCCACTACTCGATAAGCCCAGCTTTGTCCCACTTATTTGCTTGCTAGTTATTTGCGTGTTTGGGGTGGCACTCGAGTCTTGGGTGGTTGGCGGTACTGCACTATTTCTCTTTTTCGTGAGCCTAGACTACGAACCGTTTGAACGCAAATTGCGCTACTTGGCGTTAGCTGCCAGCATCACGCTGCTGAGTGTGGCCCCGATTAACACTAACACAGCAGATGGGCATTTTTATTTGTTGGGAACGTTTTTTCTAGCAGCGCTTGTTATTCCAGCGTACATTTTGCGCGGGCGTGGCGTGATTATTTACAGGTTGTTTCCAAAGCATATTGATCGGCTCGAGCTATTCTATACAGCCATCTCAATCCCCATTGCTTATCTTGCCATCCAGCTTTATTTCAGAGTGCTTAGCCCCGAAGTACCTTATAACTGGGTGCTACCTACTGAACCCAACAACGAAGAACTATTTCGGTTATTTTTGGGCATTAACGGCGTGGGTATTTGGGATGAGCTCTTTTTTGTGAACACTAGTTACGCGATCATCCGCTCGTTATTTCCGTACAAGTGGGCGAATCCAGCGCAAGCGGTGGTCTACACGTCCATCTTGTGGGATATGACCTTTCGCGGGTTTGGGCCGCTGTTTGTCTATACGTTTGCGATTACACAGGGCGCGATGTACGAGCGCTCGAGGGTACTACTTTGGGTGTTAATTGTGCATTTAATTGTCGATTACTTTTTATTTCAGCAGATTGTCGCCACGTATTACCCCCACTTAGATGTGTGGTGGCACTAGTGGAACGTCCTAAGGTACCACAAGCTAAAGTACCACGACCTAAAATTGCTGGGCATTGGGCAGTAGCGTACGTCATCGTGCTACTGATGATCGTCATTTTTGCTGGCTTAGGACGTTTGGGAGGTGTGCTAAATGCGATTCACGCCGTTCCCCTGGGCGACAAACTAGCCCATTTTGTGCTGGTTGGCACGCTTGCTTACGTGGTAAGTATACGTTTGCACGGGCGTGGTGTGAGGCTTTTTGGCGTGCGGATTCTGTATGGCGGCCTGGTTGTTTTTGTGATTATGACGCTCGAGGAAATCTCCCAGCATTGGCTGGCTAGTCGCCGTTTTGATCTTGGCGACATGTTAGCTAACACGCTTGGCGTCATCGTGTTTAGTTATTTAGCTGCACGTCAGTCGAAAGATGTGAACTCATAAACCGCGTTTGGTGCGGCGTTCAACAAACTTGACGAGGCTCGAGGCGGCCAGCGTAAGCCCGATGTACAACATTGCCACCGTATTAAACGGTGGAAATACAATAAAATTACTCGCTTGAAACTCACGTGCTCGCTGGGTGATGTCCCGAACCGACAAAATTGACAGCAGCGAGGTGTCTTTCAGCATCGCGATAAACTCATTCCCCAAGGGCGGAATCACAATTTTGAGCGCTTGCGGCAAAATAATGTAAAACGCAGTCTGCCAACCATTTAGGCCGAGGCTGCGGGCAGCTTCAAACTGACCTTTGGGAATAGCTTCAATACCCGCCCTAAAAATTTCAGCCATGTAGGCAGCGTAACCTAGCGAGATGCCTACAATCCCACGGGTAATCCGCGACATATTGATGATGCCGCCACTAATATCGCGCAGCGCACCCTGCAAGGGAAACCCCACATACAAAATAATCACCAACATAGGAATGCCGCGAATCATGTCAATGTAAAGTTCTGCAAAAATTGCTAGCGGATGGTGCTCCGTTTGCCAACCTGCCACGGTTAAAATGCCTAGCAAAATCGCCAGTACCGCCAAACTTAGCGCCGGGTTTCGGGCGCTATTGGGTAAAAACGTCACCGTCCATAAGTGCGGTAAATCATCTGGAACAACTTCTTGAGGTAAAAGTGCCGCACTTACCCGCCCTTCTGTAAGACGCTCGAGGGCAGCTTCGGGTGTTTCTACAGCACGCACAGGCATACCCTCAGCGTCTTCAGCATATTGACCGTCGCGCACCGCGTTGCTGATACGTCCGGGCGTACCTTGCAAGATTGCCACCCGCCCTTCGGTTGTGCCAACAAGGCTGTAAGTGACTTGTGGGCGCGTAAAAAAGAAGCTACTTAGTCCGGCTAAAGCTGCTACCAACAAGCTGTAAACCAGTACAGTACGCGACTTGGTTTGTAAGACGAGCAACGCTGCTAGCCCCAATCCCAAAAGTGATGCCACAACATACGCCACCACAGTGACAATGACGGTCACTAACAGTCCGGGTGCAATAAATCGCAACGCATTTTGATAACTTGGTGCGGTAAAAAACAAATAAAGTGCAAACGGGAGCGCCGTTAAAAAGACAAAATAGCTAGGCCGAAGCCGCGCCAGCGGTCGTCGGGGTGTTTCTGAAGGGCTAGACGGTGCTTCAGCAGAGCTTGACTCAAATGGTAGGGGTTGACTCACAGCATAATCCTTTGTTCATCAGATATAGATTGATTTACAAAATAATGCTTGTCTTTATTTAATAGATGCAGTGATTGCACGATACACATCATCACTTCGTAAATATGGTGGATGGTTATTGCAATGTGGAGGCGAGTTGAGAAGTATTCAAACTGTCTCGACCCCTATTTGGGATAATAAGTTTGCGTCTAGAGAAAGCAAAAAAATACCGCAAACCCTCTAGAGCTTGCGGTACGTGTTCCATTGTTGTTATAGCGTCTCACAACGCACTGACTCACGACATTAAATCGCTCCAGACGGTGTAAGAGAATATTAACTGCCCTTACTCACTAGGTGTGAACCACTTGGCAACGATGTCGTCGTAAGTGCCATCTTCACGAATGGCAGCGAGGCCCGCGTTGAACGCATCAACCAGTTCGTCACCCTCTTGAAAAACAAGCCCTAGTGGATCAGAGGATAGTCCGCCGATGTTTACAACCAAATCCCCTGCATATTGTTGCACAAAGGCATCTGCAGCAGTGCCGTCAATAATCACGCCGTCAACATCTCCGTTAAGGAGTGCCAGCACGGCAGCGTTAAAGGTATCGTAAAGTTGTAAGCGGTCGCGGCCTACCAGTTCCTCAGCGAGGTTGGCGTTGGTTGTGCCAGTTTGTGCCGCCAGGATAAGCTCACCACCGGTAAAGTCATCTAGGCTGTAGTCTTCGTCTTCAACGCGCACCGTGATGGACTGACTTACGGTGAGGTAGGGGTCGCTAAAGTCTACAATTTCGTCCCGCTCTGGCGTAATGGACACACCCGACGCGACCATGTCAAACTCGCCAGCGGCAAGTGCCGGGAAAATACCATCCCAAGCGGTGGTTTGAAACTCAGCGACACAGTTAACAGCATCGCAAACGGCGTTGACAATATCTACGTCAAAGCCAACCACTTCACCGCTATCATCAATAAATTCAAACGGTGGGTAGGTTGTGTCTGAGCCGACGGATAGCACACGCCCGTCCAAGTCTTGGGCAAACGCCAAGCTCGCCACAACTAGTAGTAAACTAATACTAATTTTCATCATTCACTCCTTTGTGGACAGCTATGTAAAGGTGTACGCTAATCACCTCAACGACGTGACGTTTAACGGCATGTGGTGTAATCACCTCAACTTACGCCTCAACATACTGCCCAGTAACGATATTTTTTAGCATACCTAATCATGCATGGTTGTACAAGTGCAGGCAAGACTATGCATAATTAATGATTTGTTGAGATGGTGTCAAGCTAAATCTCACCTTAAGCAAGGTACTTTGTTGAGACACAACTAGCCTAGATTTCTGACACTAGGATGGACAAGCGGTGCTAAATTCGGTAGGGTGAGCGGGGTTTACAAACGCTTGTGAAGATGACTTGTGCGGTTTGTATACATTTGACATTGAGCTGCGGTAGCCTAATACACTCACTCACTATGAAAAGATATTCACATGCCTAAGCTTAGCTCATCATCTCACGGGAGGTTGCATGATGATTGCATTGCTCATTGAAGACAACTTTGACGAGCAGGAGTTTATTTATCCGTTTTACCGCGTTCAAGAAGCGGGTTTTAAACCCCTAGTTGTAGGGCCAGAAGCTAAAACCTACAAAGGCAAAACAGGCTTTGGCTGGCAGGCAGATGTAGCTCCTGTAGATGTTGACACCGAGCAACTGAGCGGCCTCATTGTGCCGGGCGGCTACGCACCTGACCGCGTGCGGCGTTATCCGGAGATGCTCGAGCTAGTTAGTACCATCAACAAAGCAGGCAAACCTTTGGGCAGTATTTGCCATGCAAGTTGGGTGATTATTAGTGCCAAAGTTGTTGCTGGGCGTATGCTCACCGGGCATCCGTCCACCAAAGACGACCTTGAAAACGCGGGTGCGCACTACTCCACCGAGCGGGTCGTAGTTGATGGCAATTTAGTTACAGCCCAACACTACCGCGATTTACCCATGTTTATGAAAGCGTTTTTGGAACGGTTTTAGTCGTTCAAGCATAAGTTCCAAAAGAAAAAGAGAGGTCATGAGCCTCTCCTTTTGTTGTGCTAGTTTGTTGGCTATTTACTCAGACGACTCGAGCGATGCAATATTTTCTTCGAGTAACCGTAGCTGTGCAGCTAACAAGTCAACCTCGGCTTGACTTGGGCGGTTAGCTAGTTCACGGCGCAGTTCGGCAACTTCACCAGACTCATTCTCAGCTATCTCGGTGACAGATGACATCTCAGCCTGTTGCTCTGCTTGGGTAGCTCGAGCTTCGTCTAATTCAGTTTGTAACATACTATTTTCTTGGGTAAGCTGGGCAACTTCTTGTTCTAGCTCACTTATTTGCTGCTCAGCTTGCCCTGATTGCCCTTGAATAGCGGCAAGTTGGTCTTGGGTGGCAGTTAAGCGTCCGCTGGTTTCATCTAAACGGGTTTGCAGCGCTTGCATATCAGCACGGCTTGGTCCGCAGGCGGTCATAAATAGTAATAACAAGGTGAACAAAAAATAACGGCGCATGGTCCTCCTAAAATTGTGAGCATAAGGTGGGTGTAGCATAGTTTTTAGCCTATCATATGCATCTTGTTTGAGGTAAGACACATCTGTTGTTTGAGGTAAGATACATAAGATACATCTGAAACATGATGCTGAAATGTCACGCTGAAGATTTTACCTGTGGTGATGCGGCAAACATCCAATATTATTTCATCATGAAAGCTGAAGTGCGCACTAGGGCAAAATGCCCCGGGGTGTTATGACGACATCTCCCGACCTTGATATGAATTTGTATCTAAAGATGACGCTATCATGATGATAGTTTAGGGGGTCACTAGCCGTTCTGCGTAAGCTTGACTGCGTGCGCGCCGACGTTGCCACAAATCCCAACAGCACAACCCTAAAGCCAATACAATAAGCGCCTGATTGATGATAAGCATGTCGCGCATGGCATCTACCTGAACAATGCCGCTGGCCTCGGTTGGGGCGATGGTGCTGCTGCCAGCTCGAGCCAATACCCGCGTTGCCCATAACGATCCCAGCACGGCTACCCCCACAGTTTGTCCAAAGGTGCGCGTCATCACCAATAACCCACCCGCAACACCTGCTTGTGCTTTGGGTACTGCCCCCATGATGGCGCTGTTATTGGGCGACTGAAACGTGCCCATGCCAATCCCAATAGGCAGAAACCGCAAAATGTAGCCAAGTGGCGTGACATCGGGCGTGAGTGTACGAATGGCTGTGTAGCCAATCAGCAGTGAGCACAAACCTGCAATCGTAATGGGGCGTGCACCGTAACGATCAGACAAACTACCAGCAATCGGCGCAATGACAACGAGAAAAATCGGCACTACTGACATGAGCATACCCGTTTGTTGCGCGTTGTAACCAACAACGTTTTGCAGAAAAAATGGAGCGACAAAAATAGCACCAGAAATACACACAAACACAGTTAGTCCAGCAGATAAGCCCACGCTTAGCTCACTATTTTGAAATAAGCGCAAATCAACAGCAGGTTGTGGGCTACGCAGCTCAACCCGCACAAAGAGAACACCTGCTAGTACAGCAGCGACAAACAATTGCACAACAAGAGAACTTGTAAACCCTAAGCGTTGCCCCATGGTGACTGCTAACGACAAACTCAACAAGGTCACAAAGAGGCTGACTGCGCCAGCAAAATCGAAGCGTTGCCCCGGCACAGGTTTGTCATTGGGTACAACGGCTACAGCTAGCAGTGTGCCAATAATCCCCATGGGTACGCCCAACATGAACACATAGCGCCATGTGAATGCTTCTAGTAAAATGCCACCTAGCGTGGGCCCAATCACAACACCTGCTGACAGCACCGCGCCGTTAATGCCAATGGCTTTACCGCGTTCATGAGTTGGAAAGTTGCTGGTAATGAGCGCAAACCCCAGCGCTGTAATGATGGCCGCACCAATGCCTTGTACAATCCGCATGGCAATGAGTGTCCAAATATTTCCAGAGAGTGCGCAGGCAAGCGATCCCAGCGTAAACACGCCGTAGCCAATGGTGAACATCTGTTTGCGCCCTAGCATGTCAGCAAGCCGCCCTAGAATAGGTAACAGCGTGATGTTAGCGAGCAAAAACGACAGCAGCACCCACTGCACAAGGGCAAACTCAACATTAAAAATGGGCTCGAGCAGCGGCAACATAATATTCACTGCTGTCGCCATGACAGTTGCTAAAAGTGCCCCGAGGCTCGAGGCCGCGAGTACGTACCACTTACTTTGTTCTGGGGGAATCATTGCGCGCAACATAAGTTTACTACAACACACTTCGTCACAAAACTGTGTACGCCGTTTGGCACTTTTGACAGAGTTATGGTCGAGGTAAAGCTTGTATTTTACAAAATGTCTTCTATAAACTCACGTGTGGTTACAATTTTTATACCTGCAACCCGTTGTAAAGACTGAATGTCTTTCTTATCCCCTGAGATAATGTAATCAGCATTAGCAGCAAGTGCAGCCGCAATAATAGGGTTGTCGTCTGGATCAGGTGAGTACGTCACCCTCGGCAGAGCTTCCACCACAAATGCGTGTTTACGTAACCCATTGATAAGCTTGCCAACTTCATGAGGTTGAAAATTGTCTTTAACACTCGGGTAACGACTCACGCGACGAATTTCTTCGAGTTGCCATGTTGATGTTATCAATTGGAATTTACGCGCCAACCAGTGTTGATAAAGCTCATTTGACAAACCTTGAGGAGAAATAAGCGCCGAGATGAGAATGTTAGTGTCAATGACAACACGCATCAACAAATTTAGCTATGAACTTGTCTGTCTTGATTAACAGCATCTGTAATTTGTTGCAAGAGTGCTTCTGGGTCTTTATCTTGGTTGCGTGTTTTTATGGCTTGTATTGTGGCTAGAAAGTCTTCTGAAAGTTCTTGTTGTTGCGCGTTTTCTAGTACATCTAGCACTTCGGCAAGTTGAGGAAGTGCCGTATCTGCAAGATTGGCAATCCGATTTTGAATATCTTCGCGCAGTGTCATGGTGTTAGCATAAGCCTCATTTTCTTTCACCATCAACACTGATGTGACATCACATACCGCTACATTTTGAGCCGTAAATACTGTGTACACCGTTCAGGATTTACCAAGGTTTCTCAGCAAAATTTAATGAATGTAAAACCATGATTATTACTGTAGGCTTGTTATGAGATTAGAGGAAAATTGTGATTTACAAACGCGCTATTTTTACTCTGATAATTTTTGGAATGATAACGGCTTGCTCGGGTGAAACGTCACTACCACCTGAGTCAGATGAACCTGAAATAGTTGGTATGACACTAGAAGAGTGGCATGAACTGGATGAATTAGGAGATGTAGACCACGGACTTGCATTGATTGCCCAGCAGATGCCTGGATTTGCTGGTTATCATGCTCGAGATGGTTGGCTTGCCATTATGCGTAGCCCTGTACCTCCAGATGGTGTTCCCTTACCAGCAGATACACCTTACCCAAACCTTGAGGGTGCTATACCAATAATGGATAGGTCCGCTGCTAACGTTCATGTCATGTTAAAACTCATGCGAGGGGACGACTTTCCTGGATTCGTTTTTTATGATGCGGAGTACGACGCTCGGCAGATGTATCACTGGAAGCTCATAGCATCTTCGATCATGTTTTCAGATCAAATAAATCTAGTGTTTGTCGATTTTAACGAAGCGCTCAATAAAATTGTTGTGGGTACGCCTACGATAACTGATGAAGCGAGTATGAACATCAGGCGTGTACTTGTTGATGCAGGTATCCCTAATGAGGCACTTGTTATCAGAAGGGGTTTTGTAATTACACCGTTACCAGAGCCTAGTTAAATTTAACTTTTCTTATTTGATAAGCTCCTTCGATAGGGGCTTTTTTGTATTTATCGTACTCAACACGACTATATCTACACACCTTTGCGATGCCAGCCACACATACACCTCCGACTTGTTCGTTAAATTACAATGAGCATTTCTTTAAGGAGGTCTCATGATGAAACGTTTGATGTGGCTGTTTTTGGCTACGCTTGTCCTCGTTGCGTGTGGTAGCGATGACACTGACCCAGACCCGCCCACACCGCCCGAACCCCTGACCCGCCCCAATTTGGCGACGACGGCCTCAGGTACAGGTGGTGCGGTGGCATCGGTAGACGCATTTGCAACCCAAGCAGGCTTGGACGTGCTTGGCGAAGGGGGGAACGCGATTGATGCAGCCATTGCCACCGCAGCTGTCATCAATGTGACTAACCCGTTTAGTGCAGGCATCGGCGGCGGCGGGTTCATGGTGATTTACTTGGCAGACGAGGGCCGCGTCATCACCATTGACTCACGTGAGACCGCACCTGCAGCTGCCACACCGGATATGTTTTTGGAAGATGGCGAGCCTATTGGATTTTTCCCAGACCGTATCTCGAGCGGCCTCTCCGTAGGTGTACCTGGTACACTCGCTGGCTGGCAACTTGCACTCAACGAATACGGCAGTAGACCCTTAGATGATTTACTAGAACCAGCTATCGAAATTGCTGAGGCAGGCTTTCCCATCACTGAAACATTTGCCCTACAATCAGGTGCCCCTAGTGAGCCGGGGGGCAATCCCGGATTTAACTTCCAGCGCTTTTCAACCTTTCCAGACACAGTGGCTCTTTATTACGACGACGAAGGCAACCCGCCCCAAGCTGGTGACATTCACCGCAACCCCGACCTAGCTGAAACCTTCCGCTTAATTGCCCGTGAAGGCATTGGCGTTTTTTATAATGGTGAAATTGCTGAGGATATTGTCGCCACCGTAAGCGATCCTAAAACGGTTGCTGAACCAGCATTCACCGTGCGCTCACAGGATATGACCGTGGCTGATTTAGCAAACTACGAAGCCTTTATCCGTGAACCTACTGTCGCCAACTATCGGGGCTTTGAAGTGTACGGCATGGGACCGCCCTCGAGCGGCGGCCTGACCGTTGGGCTTATCCTAAATATTTTGGAAGGTTACGATCTTGGCAGCTTGCCCAGAGAGCAAGCGCTTCACTACATGATTGAAGCCAGCCGCCTTGCCTACAGCGACCGTGGTGCGTACATGGCAGACAGCGACTTCATCAACGTACCCATAGAAGGCCTGTTAAGTGATGACTTTGCCGCCACCCGCCGCGCGCTCATTACCGAAACTGCTGGCGACAGCCCCGAGCCGGGCGATCCATTTGCCTTCCAAGATGGCACGAGCACAAATTTCAGTACTTTACTTACGGACACTGAGGGCATCAGCACGACCCACCTCACCACCTCAGATAGTAACGGCAATATTGTCAGTTACACCTTCACAATTGAAACGACGGGCGGCAGTGGCATGGTTGTGCCGGGGCGCGGCTTTTTGCTCAACAACGAACTGACCGACTTTAGTAGTAACCCAGAAGCTGCTAACAGCGTCGCAGCTGGCAAGCGCCCACGCTCATCGATGTCACCCACGATAGTGCTCAATAACGGTTTACCTGCGTTTGCAGTTGGCTCACCGGGTGGCAGCACCATCATCACCACGGTGATGCAAACCATTTTGAACGTAGTGGACTTTGAGGATGATCTTCCTGCTGCGATTGCCTCGCCAAGGATGTCACAGCGCAATAGCAGTAGCACCAGCGCTGAGCCTACTTGGGATGCAAGCATCATCAGCGCACTTGAAGACCGCGGACACACGTTTAGTGAAAGCAGCGAAATTGGTGCAGCTACCGGCATCATCTTTTTTGAGGATGGCACGGTGACAGCAGCCAGTGAGCCTGTGCGGCGCGGATCAGGTGCAGCGGCAGTACAAACACCTTAAAGCATTACAGCATACTATTTGTGGAGACGGGGCTACGGCCTCGTCTTTTTAGTTGTCCATGCAGATTACGTTCAGGACAGCTTCTTTGTGCCATATTGCAAGCAGCCATCGTCATAAGTAATGACTCAATTATTAAGGTAATCTGTTAAACTTAGGCTGATGTTTCACTAAAATGAGCAAAACATCAACTATCACTTGAAGAGTATCTGAGGAAAACTGTGGGGGCAACCAAAACTACCAGCGAACTGCGCGAACGGCTCAAGCGTCCGCTCGAGCAAGAACGTGCCAATGGCTATCAAGACGACGTAGCTGTGGGTGGTCTTGAAAAGTTAGTACGTACCCTCGGTAAACCATTCAAAGATGTGCAAGCCATTATGGCAGGTTATGGTGAGCTAGATGAAGATGCCAGAGCAGCGCGTGTTGACCAAGCGCTCGAGCTACTCAACCAAACTAGCTCAGCCACGAGGTCCTCATCTCCCAAACGTACTAGAAAAGCATCAGCAAAACCATCTTCTGAAGAAGGTCATGTTGATGTTAGTTCCGCTGAGTTACTTCAGCATGATGTGCTTGATGCGAACTTAAAAGACGGCTTTATCCCACTCGCTGCCCAAGCCCCTAAAAAACTTGCGACCATCGGTATTCAAACCTACCGAGATTTGCTTACCAGTTTCCCGCGTCGCTACGAAGACCGCCGGGCGTTACCGTATTTTGGAGCGCTCGAGGCTCAAGAACATGCCACTGTTTACGGCACGATTACCGGGCGCAAAGGCATGAAAAGCAAGCGTGGCATGAACATCCTCAGAGCATTTTTGGAAGATGGTTATGGCGGCAAACTCACAGCAGTGTGGTTTAACCAGCCGTGGCTCGAGAAACAACTTTTTCCCGGTCAGATCATCCTCGTTACTGGCAAGCTTAAACGGATGGGGCGCAGTTTAGAACTTAACGTCAGCGATTTTGAGGTGAACGAGGCAGGTGATTCACTGAGTTTTGACCGCATCGTCCCCGTGTACACGACCACCCAAGGACTCAGCCAAGGCTACATTAGGCGGGCGGTGCATACCTTGCTGGAGCATTGCAGTACCTTGCCAGATTATTTGCCCAAGCGGGTGCTCGAGCGCTACCACCTCGTCCCTCTCGATGAAGCACTGCGGGACATTCACTTTCCAAACGACAACGCACCCCTCAAACAAGCACTTCGGCGGCTCAAGTTTGATGAGTTTTTGTTTTTAGAGTTGAGGTTGCTCTTAAACCGAGACACCAGCTTACTTGGCAAGCAGTTTAAGGTGCGCGCGCGCGATGTTGAGACGTTTCAAAGCAGCTTACCGTTTACAATGACCGACGCCCAAGCTCGTGTCTTGAGTGAGATTTTGGAGGATATGGCCAACCCTCGGCAGATGGCCCGCTTACTTCAGGGAGATGTCGGCTCAGGTAAAACAGCGGTGGCGGCTGCCTGCGTTTACGTTGCGACGTGCAACAATTTTCAAGCTGCCCTCATGGCCCCAACGGAGATTCTTGCGCGGCAGCATTTTTTAAATTTGACGAGTTATCTGTATCCGCTGGGCGTGCGCTGTGAGCTTTTGATTGGCACCATGACAGCCAAAGAACAGCGCGAGGCAAAAGCGCGCATTGCTAGCGGTGAGGCTCAGGTGGCCATCGGCACGCACGCGCTCATTCAAGATAGCGTGAGCTTCCACGACTTGGGACTAGCAATCGTGGATGAAGAACACCGTTTTGGCGTTGAGCAGCGCCGCAAGCTCTTGGGTAATCAGCCAGATGTTTTGGTGATGAGCGCCACACCCATTCCCCGCAGCATGGCGCTTACCTATTACGGCGACCTCGAGCTAAGCATCATTGATGAGCTGCCACCAGGGCGCAAACCTATCACGACACGTTTAGTCAACGACAGCAAACGCCGCGAGGTTTACCGTTTTGCGTGGGGGCAAATTCAAGCGGGGCGGCAGGTGTATCTGGTCACGCCGTTAATTGAAGAAAGTGAGGCGCTTACGGGCATCGTCGCCACCGAACAACTGTTTGACGACCTCAAAACCATCATGCCACAAGCCTGCTGCTTGGCTATGCTCCATGGCAAAATGTCCGGGGCTGAAAAAGATGCCGTCATGGCAGACTTTCGCGCTCATGAGGTAGACATGCTTGTGTCCACCACCGTAATTGAGGTTGGGGTGGACATTCCCAACGCCAGCGTGATGATTATTGAAAACGCGGAGCGCTTTGGGCTGTCGCAACTCCACCAGCTACGCGGACGGGTTGGGCGTGGCGAACACGAGAGTTACTGCATTTTAATTGCGGGTGACCGCAGCAAAAAGACGCAGCAGCGCTTAGAAATCATCGAAAAATATCAAGACGGTTTTGTGATTGCTGAAAAAGACCTCAAGTTACGCGGCCCCGGCGAACTGCGTGGCACACGGCAATCTGGTGTGCCGGACTTGGTGCTAGGTGATTTAGCTGAGGATGGTGACATCATTGAGCAAGCCCGTGAGTTTGCGGTGCTCAGTTTAGAACACGACCCACGGCTCGAGGCAACGTGGGCGAGCCGCTTACGCACTGAACTCAAACGGCGCAGTCACAGCATTGGCTTTCGGGAAATCATCTAATCCTTGTTTCTCGCTAAGTGTATGTGTTGATAACACCTTGTGATGCCCTCAGCAAGATACTCGCCTCCAAAACGATGCTCATAAAGCTTGCGCCAGACCTGCTAAACTAAAGGTCATCTCATGACCATCTACGACCTCAAACCTGAGTTTCAAAACCGCTTGCGCCCACTTGTTGGCGCACTTGCCAAACGTAACATCAGCCCAAACCAAGTCACGTTGGCAGCACTTGCACTTTGTATTCTCGTAGGGCTTTTGCTAGCAACCTTTCCAAACGCACGCGGGCTTTATCTACTTATTCCGCTGATACTTTTTGTGAGGATGGCCTTAAACGCCATCGACGGGATGCTCGCCAAAGAACACAACCAAAAAACAGTACTAGGCGGGTTTCTAAATGAGCTAGCAGATGTCTGGTCAGATGCAGCGTTGTATTTACCCTTTGCCCGCATCACCCCAGAGTTAAGTGGATTTCTTATATTGATTGTGATTTTGGCAGCAACGAGTGAACTCACCGGCGTCATTGCCGCGTCAGCAGGGGCGTCCCGGCGTTATGATGGCCCCATGGGTAAAAGTGATCGCGCGTTTAGTTTTGGGCTGCTTGCCCTCATCTTGACCTTTTGGAACATGCCTATTTGGGTACTGGCAGTGGGTTACAGTGTGATATTAGGGCTGCTTGCCCTCACGCACGTTAACCGCATTCGCGCTGCATTCCGCGACCTCAACGTACAGACCGATAACGTACAAACCGATGTAGGGCAGGAACAACATGTCAGCTAAGGTTATTTGGACCTTAGGCAGTATCTACACCTTACTTATTGCTGCCACGGTCACTGTGCAAGTGATTCCTGCGCGCTCCCGCGAACTTGTCTTGCGGATGCGCTCGTGGTGGATGATCGTTATTGCCATCACTTTGGGTGCTCTAGGCAACCGCAGCGGCATGATTACGCTCTGGGCGTTTGTGAGTTTTTTAGCGCTCAAAGAGTATTTGTCAATTATTCCCACGCGCCGGGTGGACAGGCGAGTGTTAGTATTTATGTACTTAGCCATCCCTGCGCAGTATTTGTTTGTTTATTACCAAGACTACGGGTTTTTTATTATTTTAGTTCCGGTTTACATGCTACTCATATTGCCAATGAACATGGTGCTCATTGGGCAAACGGAGGGGTTTTTAAAAGCCATCGGCAGTTTGCACTGGGGGCTTATGGTCACGGTGTTTTGTGTTGGACACCTTGCCTACTTGGTGGTATTACCGCAAGATTTAGCTACAGGTGTAGCACTGCTTCTGTACCTACTCATCATCACGCAACTGAATGACGTGTCGCAGTATATTTGGGGTAAGCGCTTTGGCAAACACAAAGTATTACCCACGGTGAGTCCCAACAAATCAGTTGAGGGTGTTGTGGGTGGTGTTCTGACCACGATGGTGTTATCGCTGCTGCTGGGGGTACTGCTCACGCCTATGTCATGGTGGTTTGCGCTAGCCGTTGGCTTACTGCTAGCCGTGTGTGGCTTTTTGGGAGATGTCACCATTTCAGCCATTAAACGCGATTTAGGCATTAAAGATAGCAGCCAACTTATTCCTGGTCATGGCGGTATTTTAGACAGAATTGATAGCCTCACCTATACGGCCCCGCTGTTTTTCCACATTATTCGCTATGTGTATTACCTGCCCGGGAACTAGTTGATGACTGCGCTGCTTAGACGGTTGTTTTTTGCCTGTATTGCGCGCCCGCTGGTGATTATCTTTTTTGGTTTGAACATTCGCCACGCGCAGCGCTTACCCAAAACTGGCCCGGCGCTCATTGTTGCCAATCACAACAGTCACTTAGACACGCTGGTGCTCATGGCGCTATTTCCCTTGCGGATGCTCAAAGATTTGCGCCCGGTAGCCGCTGCAGACTATTTTCAGCGGTCTAAATTTTTGGCGTGGTTTAGTCGGCATATTATCGGCGTCATCTTTATTGACCGCGAAGGTACCAGCCGGGCGACGTTTACAGCCATTGGCGAGGCGCTCGAGGCAGGTCAACTCGTTATCGTTTACCCAGAGGGCTCGAGGGGCGAACCAGAAACCCTTGCTGAATTTAAAAGTGGTGTGAGCTATTTAGCTCAAAAACACCCAGATGTGCCCGTCATCCCTATTTTTTTGCACGGTCTGGGTAAGGCCCTACCTAAAACAGACTGGCTCCCCGTCCCCTTTTTTATTGATGTGTTTGTGGGTGAGTCGCACTATATTGACCCTGAAACGGGTCGTGGTAAAGCCCAGCGGCACGCATTTATGCAGACCCTTAACGAGAGCATGCAGGCGCTTGCGAGTGAAGGGCATTTTCCGGCTTGGGAATAGCACGTATCAACTCGTGCGCTGACGTGTGACCTTTGGATGATGCTCGAGGTTCTCATGAAACCTTAATGTATGATCGTGGGATGAATACAACGCTAGTCTAAGGCGCAATGTGACGGCGGCCCACCATGCTAAGCTCACAAGATGACCCCAGCAACGCCACTCGCAAGTATTATTATTCCAACTTATAACCGCCCAGAGCGGCTTGCTCAAGCTTTGCGGTCTTTGCAAGTGCAACGCGATAGCCACTGGGAAGCTTGGGTTGTAGATGATGGTGACGGGCGCGGGGCAAGCTTGGCTCGAGCATATGGAGACGCGCGCATTCATGCCTTGGTCAATGCTGGCAGCCAACAGGTAGATGCTCGCAATACGGCAATTAGCCACGCAAGCGGAGAGATCATCGCTTGGTTAGATGATGACGATTGGTGGGCCCACCCTGACCACCTTGGCCGGCTTAAACAAGCTTTAAGTAAAGCCACACTTGCTCATGTTCACGGTTGGATTGTGTATGAAGCTGCTAACGGTAAGCAGACTAAACATCTGTTTGACTTACCCGCAACACCCGAAAGCTTACACCAAGATAATACCCTGCTGACCTCGAGCATCGCCTATCCTAGCGTTTTTCACAAAGAGTTAGGCCTACTCGACCGCAACATGAACGGCTATTTTGACTGGGACTGGATTTTGCGTGTCATGGATGCAGGGTATTCACTTACAACTATCAATATGTTGAGTGTCTGTTATCTGATGCACGGCGGTAACGGGTCAGCCGATGTACTCGGCCCCCGCCGGGTGCGTGACTTTACGGCGTTTAAAACTAAACATCACTTAGACATAGAGATTAAAAGCCATGAGCTTGTTCTCAACGAAAGTCCAGAACGTTTTGACAGTGTTGCCTGAGCGCGAGGTTGCCTGAGCACAGGGTCGCCTCAATATGAGGTTACTAAAATATAGGGTTAACTTGAGTTTGATGTTTCCAAATAATCAGAAATGCGTCTCTGGCACATATCACGTCACGATGTAGCTATAAACACCATCAGCCCTTGAACGAGCAGCATTTAGGCTATGCAGGCTATGTTTGATGTATGTCACAACGTACTTTCTCTGATAGTCACGCAAGACATGTCTCTAATACTAAATCGAAGCAACAATGTCGTAGTCTACATCGTCTAAGGGTACGCTCTTGCTTCGCAGAACTTCGTGTACACGAGCGTTTTGCATGGCATGTTGTGCCACGCAAAAAGCACTTTAGTATAACCTACATGAACTCCAAACTCAGGTTAGGGTCAGTTCAATGAGCTTGCATTCAGCTTTGATTCAGATAGCCTTTTTAGGCTGAGCGCATGAACCTCCTCACAAAAGCCAACTTCCATAAAACACATTGGTCTATAACCCTGTGGTTTGTGACAACCAGCTTGCTGCTCGTGGGCAGCCAAGTAAGCTACGCACAATCAGATAACACAAGTGTAGATCAAATTATTCGGGTATCTGCTACGGGAACAGCCTACGGCGAGCCAGATATAGCTACAGTCCGCTTGGGCGTTTCGCTGACAGGTGACGCACTAGACACTGTACTGAGTAATGCCAACAGCACAGCCGAGGCCGTAGTCAACGTGCTTATTGCCGCTGGTATAGCCCAAAGTGATATTCGCACAAGTGCGTTTAATGTTTTTGAAGAACAGACGTTTAACCCAATGACGGGTGAAGCAGAAGCCGCAGGTTACCGCGTGACCAACGTTTATGCCGTGACCGTGCGCGATGTAACAGCACTAGGGAGTCTGTTAAGTGAGGCGCTAGCAGCCGGGGCTAACAGAATACAAGACGTTCACTACAGCGTGTCTGAGCCAAGCGCCTTAGCGCGGCAGGCTCGAGAGCAAGCTGTGGGTGCTGCACGCGCTAAAGCAGAACATTTGGCTGAACTTGCTGGTGTAACCCTAGCTGAGGTCGTCATGATTCAAGAGACAAGCAGCCCTGTAAACAACCCCTCTAGCGACTTCAGCATAATGAATATGATGGCGTCTGAAGCTACTATGAACGTCCCCACTGCAAGTGGTCAACTCGCTGTACAGGTGCGGGTTGATATGGCGTTTAAGCTAGCTGAATAACACAAGCCCAACGTGAGCCTAGGCAGATTAACCAAGTTTGCTTGGGTGCGTGACATCTTTTGTTGCGTGTTTTGTTGGATAGTCAAAATGTAATTTTTATCACTAAAACTGACAGAAATTTTATCTTTGTAATGTGAGATACTTCATATCTTGTCTTGGCAGTATCTTTCAGAAATGTTTTGGGGACGAGCTAACACCCCACTGACCTTACAAACGTAACTGTGACTAAGTAACATGCAACCTAGCTCATTTTAGGAGTAATTTGTCATAATTCTCATGTGATGTGTTTTTGGGTTGCATCATCTAGTTTGTGGCCGGCTTGCTGGCACAGAATACAAGCCGTGTTCTCTCATGCCAGAGTACGGGTCGTGCCCTCTCATGTGCTGTTCTGTTATGAGGCCTGCTAACGATGCCACGCCAGCACATGCCGACATTTTTGCAGGAATTGTGGTCAACCAGTTTGGCTATGTGCATCCTTGACAATCAAGCTTATATTCACGATGTCAACTTGGCGTTTAGTGCCTCGCTTGGCTGTAGCAGCCGTGAACTTATCGGGCGGGACATGGCCGTCTTACTCGCAGAAGGTAGTGGCGCTCAAGCTGTCAACGTGCGCAAGCAGTTAGCTGCCAAACGTTGTGCTAGCACCCAAGCTGTGTGGCGTTTACCTACAGGAGACGGAGCGGTTACACGCTTGTGTGTGCTGGGATCGTGGATTACCAAACATCAAGGGGAGCTTTACAAGCTTGTTGTGACCATCAACCCAGCTTGCTATGAAGAGGGTCAAGCCTTGCTCGAGACACGTATCTTCAACACAGACACAAGTTTAAGCTCGAGCAAAGACCTGACTACCACGACGCCAGCCCCAGCTCAAGACGAAGCCCAGCAAACAATTAGCACGCTACGCAAACGCATTGACGAGCTAGAGGGCAAAGTTGCTGCTTACCGGGCCATTTTAGAGCGTTACAAAGCACCCGGAGATATAACCACAAGTGCCTCGAGCTGGTATGCCAAACTCGGCAAAGATTAACCCTAGTCTGTTCACATTTTTATGATGGAATTTTGGTGTATTGATCATTTGCAACCACCTTGGCAAAGCGGCTAGGCTTAAGCTATGGAAATACTCTTGCTACTTCTCACACTGGTTGGGTGTGCAACCTTGCAAACCTCCCAAACTGATGTAACAAACACCGACACAACACGCTACAACGTTTCACTGACTGTCAATAGTGAATCTGTAGATTGGCAAGCTGTCGCGCCTGCTCAACGCGATGGCGACATGTTGGTTGTGGATACGTCTCAGCTTGCAGATGGTGATACGCCCGTCACCTTGAGCTTTGTAGGTGGGCAAGTTGACTTGCGCCTCGCCGATGTTGGCAGTTGGCAATACAGCCACGTGCTAGGTACACGCTGGCTCGAGACTAGCGCTGGCACCTACACTGTCCACGCCACCGTGCGCCACTTTGATCAAGGCTGGGACAACTACGCCAACATCTTTCAGGTTGTGCCCGTGGGGGATGCTGGCAGCGTAGACAACGGCGTGCGCGAGTTACTCCATCCGCACGACAACGAACAACCCTTTACCCGTTCGCAAGCCAATGTAAGCGCTAGCGGGCAAGTGCGGGTTGAATCTGCAGATAATGTTGAAGGCTGGGGTGGTAGCACCATTGTGCTAGATGTAGACGCGCTCGAGTTCCCGTTTGACCTAGCTTGGCAGCTTACACCTCAATAAAATTTGTGCTTTGGTTTGATGCATCAGTTGAATACATCAGTGTGATGTATCAGTTCGAGGCATCCAAAAAACACAGATGATGCTTTCTTC
>JBCCOX010000006.1:0-22777 GCA_039025155.1 Deinococcota bacterium
ATCGGTTATTTTCCAGAAGCTACCAAAGCCCAAGTTCAAGAGGCCTGCCGGGCTGCTAGGGCAGCAGCAGCAAGTTGGGCAAAGCTTCCTGCGCCCGTTCGTGGTGAAATGATTGGCAACATGGGTGCGGCCATCAGCCGAGAAAAAGAGTCGCTCAGCCGCCTTGTCAGCCGGGAAATGGGCAAGACTCTCAAAGAAGCACGCGGTGAGGTGCAAGAAGCCATTGATACGTGCCACTTTTTTCAATCCGAAGGGCGCAGGCTCTACGGGCAGACCGTCCCGTCTGAAATGGCAAACAAAGAACTCATGACCTACCGCCGTCCGCTGGGCGTTGTAGGCATCGTCACGGCTGGGAATTTCCCCATTGCCGTGCCCAGTTGGAAGATTATCCCGGCACTGCTTACCGGCAACACCATTGTCTGGAAACCCTCTGAAGATACGCCTGCGTGTGCGTATGCGTTTAGCCAAGTGCTGCACGAAGCAGGGTTGCCAGCAGGCGTGCTAAACGTGGTGTTTGGCGGTGGTAAAGACGCGGCTGGTCAATACCTTATTGACATGATGGACGAAGGTTTGGTGGATAAACTTGCGTTTACGGGGAGTACCGCTGTCGGGCGCTATGTAGGTGAGGTTGCCGGGCGCAACTTGCAACACCCGACGCTCGAGCTAGGTGGCAAAAACCCCCTCGTCATCATGGCAGATGCTGACCTAGACAACGCCGTACAAGGCGCTATTTTTTCTGCGTTTGCGACAGGTGGTCAGCGTTGTACCAGCGCTGGCAATATCATCCTTGACGCAGCCATTTACGATGACTTTAAGACTAAGTTTGTTGAGGCTGCCAAGCAGATTAAAATTGGCAACCCGCTCGAGGTGGAAGACGCCCTCTACGGGCCGTTCATCAATCAGCGCTTTTTTGAAAACTGGCTCAAGCATTACACCTGGGGCAAAGAAGATGATGCCACGCTGCTTTACGGCGAAGGGCGCATCACTCAAGATGCCAAACCAAGTGGCTTTGTGGGCGACCCAGATGCGTCCTATTACGGCTTCCCTACGATTTGGGAAAACGTCAAACCGGGAATGCGCCAGTTTCAGCAGGAGATTTTTGGACCGACCATCAATCTGGTGAAGGTAAACGGGATTGATGAAGCCATTGAGACCGCTAACGCGGTTGATTACGGCCTCTCGAGCGCCATCTATACCAACAACCGCCTCTGGGCCTACACCTTCAAGGACCGCATTCAAGCAGGCATGACTTCCATTAACAACACCACCAATGGTGCAGAAGCCCACATGCCGTTTGGCGGCGTGAAAGGTTCAGGCAATGGCACGCGCGAGTCCGGCATTTGGGTCATTGATAACTACACCTACTGGCACGGGGTCAATGACGACGTAAGCGGCGGTTTGCAACTTGCGCAGATGGACACAGGTTATGTGCAGCCACAAGCAGCGGTGAATGTCTCGAGCTTGTTTTAAGTAGAGTGTTCAGGATGATGTTAGAGCTGCCAGTGGTTATGCTGGCAGCTTTTTATACCAAATCCGGTTGATTCCTTCGGGAATCAACCCCTGCTGGAGCAGGTAAGATACACTACGAAATCCGTGCTGGACGAGATGATGCCTTTAGGCATTATTCGGGATATAAGCGGATTTCGTATTAAGTGCTGCCCTATCGTCATGCTGATGCATCTGCAAAATTGCACACTAATCATGCTCTAAACTTTGCCTTTGCAGAAAAGCATCACGTGATAAACGGTACTGTGTCAGGTAGGAATGCACCATCAGTGAGATTATCGACAGCAAAACCCTCTTGTGAAGATGTTTGTCTCTTATCAAAATCTGTAAGCTGACATACAGTATACTCGGCTATGGCAAAAACTCACGCGCAACTCGAGCAAGAACTTAAGCAGTTTCAAGCAGCTACGCAGGCGTTTCTCGAGCTATCCGATACACAGCTCTTACAACGCCCACCTTCAGGCAAGTGGTCGGTGGGTGAACACCTGATGCACTTGGTTGCCACCAACAGTGTCTACTTCAGCAAGATAAGTGATGCGCTAGCAGCCCAACCAGATCAACAGGCTGAAGGTCCCTACAACCTAGGTGTATTAGGGCGTATTTTTGCATGGATGATGGAACCCCCCGTGCGCCTCAAAATGCCCACTATGGCCGAGTGGATTCCACCTACAGATTTAGAGCCAGCACAGGTTCGTGATGAATTTATGACGATGCAAGATACCTTTACAGCCAGCCTCGAGTCCGCTAGAGGTGCTGCACTGGATAAGATCATCATCTCCTCACCAGCAAGTGAGCGTATCCGCTTGTCACTCGTGGAAGCTTATTGTGTGCTGCTAGCCCACGGACGTAGGCATGTTTGGCTCGCCAATCAGGTTGTAGATACGTTTGATGTTGCGGCAGAAGCTGCTACGGCCTAATTTACGAAATCGTCAAATAAGCGCTCATTATCTGTTTATGTAACCAGAAAGAAGATGTCATGCCAAACCGTAACCCCAGAATGACCTTAAACCGCTTTTTGGTTGAGCGGCAACGCCAGCACCCTAACGCAACCGGGCGTTTTACCCGTTTTATGGGTCAAATTGGCACGGTTGCCAAAATTATTTCTAACTACATGCGGCGCGCGGCTATTGAGGGCCTCATCGGTCAAACAGGTGATGCCAACGTGCAAGGTGAGCAGGTCAAAATCCTTGACGATCTAGGCAACCGGGTGTTTGTTGAGGCCTTTGAATACGTGGACATGGTCGGCATGATTGTCTCTGAAGAAATGGAAAGTGCCCGTTCAGTTGAGGCAGATAACACCAGCGATAAAAGTTACGCAGTGATGGTTGACCCTGTAGACGGCTCGAGCAACATTGATGTCAACGGCATCATCGGCTCGATTTTTTCTGTTCATGACATCATCGGTACTGCCAAAGAATCCTGTCAACAAAAAGGTGCTGAACAAGTTGCGGCTGGCTATATGATTTACGGGCCCTCAACTGTGTTGGTCTACACCGCAGGTTACGGCGTTCACAGTTTTGTCTTAGATCACACTATCGGCGAATTTGTGCTCATGCACGCGAGCATCACCATGCCTGAACGCGGCAACATTTTTAGTGCTAACCTTGGCAATTACAACAAATGGCACACAGGCGCACAGCGTTACACAGATGCATTTATGGATGAGGCCAACGGCCCCTATTCCCTGCGCTATTCGGGGGCACTTCTAGCAGACTTGCACCAAATTTTGCACCGTGGTGGCGTGTACTACTACCCAGCAGAAATAGAACGCCCTGAAGGCAAATTACGCCTTTTGTATGAGTGTGCACCGCTGGCCATGATTGCTGAACAAGCAGGTGGGGCGGCTACAGATGGGCACAAGCGCATCATGGAGATTGACCCCGATAACATCCACCAACGTTCCCCCTTATTTATTGGCAGCAAGCATGAAGTGGCAATGATTCAAGATTAGGGGTTTCAAGATTAGGGGTTTCAAGGCTAGGGTTTTCAGGACATGTCGACCTAAATTGCGCCATCTTCAAACAGATACCTACACCTAACAATGCCTGCCTAAAGCGAGATATAAAGATTGTGTGAAGATAGTGTGGGTGTAGGGTGAAGTTGCAAGTGTGATTTTTGGTACAAGATTATTACTAACTGAGTTGAGGCGTCAGCTAGATGTGTACATTATGCGTTCTGAACACATTGTATGCGTGCTATTGAGGTGATGGCTCGAGGCTCGCCAACCACACACCCACACCCATAACTCACGTTGCTTACCCTAACAAAGAATAGCTCCCAGCACACATAGGTCAACCGTGTTCACCTGTCTGCGTACAGCACTTTACCGAACCTCGGCAAATGCGAATGCTACAACCTGACAGGATATCCAAGCTTCATGAAAGGTTGACTATGAACTACATCTCGCGTGTTAAACCTGGCTTGATCGCCCTTCTTGCCGTGCTTGTACTGGCTGCGTGCTCATCAGATTCAACTGAGGAAGACCCAACTACCTTCACTATCCGCCTTGAAAATGTCTCTGGACTTGTCAGCGCAGGTAGTAGCGGCGTGTTCAACACCCCTACAGGTGCAGACGGCCCCGGACCAGCGTTTCCTGAAAGTGGCTACAGCTTTACAGTGACGGCCTTCCCCGGTGACCGGCTGTCGTTTGCAACCATGTTTGTCCAGTCGAACGACCTTATTTTTGCGCCTGGGCAGGACGGTATCCCCCTCTATAACGATGATGGCAGTCCTTTGAATGGCGACATCACCTCACAAATTGCATTGTGGGACGTGGGTACCGAAGTCAACGAAGAACCTGGTGTTGGCCCCAATCAAGCCCCACGCCAAGCGGGTCCCAACACAGGTGTCACCGAGTTTGCGCCTGTGACGCTTATCAGTAATGTTAATGACGGCTTTAACTATCCTAGTGTTACCGATTATATTCAAGTCACTGTCACCCCTGGAGATAGCAACAGTTTCACAGTAGACATTGCCAACATCTCCCAAGATAGCGCGCTAGCTGGCCCCATTAGCCCCGGTGTGTGGGTAATTCACAGAACCTCAGCGCCTTTGTTTGAAGCAGGCGAACTCGACTACGGCCAAGGCTTAGAAGCCATTGCAGAAGATGGTGCTGCAGGCACGCTCGGCAGTGTATTAGCAGGTATTGACGCGCAACTTATTGGTCCCATTAGCCCCGGTGTGGCGGTAGCAACGAGTGACAGCAACCCGTTATTTACTGTAGGTACTGCCGACAGAGGTGAAGGCTTAGAAGGCATTGCCGAAGACGGTAGCACTGCAGGTTACGCTGATCGTGATGGGTTTGCCATCTTCGACACACCTGATGGTGCAAGTGAGCCCGGCCCAGCATTCCCTGGTAACAGCTACACCGTAACCGTTTCTGCCATGCCCGGCGACAGATTGTCACTGGCAACCATGTATGTGCAGTCCAACGATATTTTTATTGCCCCAGATGATAACGGCATTGGCTTGTTTAGAGACGGCGAGCCACTTACAGGTAACATTACCCGTTACTTTGAGTTATGGGATGCTGGTACTGAAGTTAACGAAGAACCCGGCGTTGGTTTAAACCAAGCGCCACGCCAAACCGGGCCCGATACAGGTGATGACGAAAACGGTGTTGTACTTGCGATTACAGATGTTAATGACGGCTACGACTACCCGCCTGTAGGTGGCGTTGTGCAGATTACAATTACAGCAAACTAGGACGTCACGACCTTGTGAGTAGTTGATAATGACCATTTGCAAAGTGCATTGAGGCTGAAATGCACTGAGGTAGTGTAATTACCGATTATGTCATTAAATTGCAGTGTCCTCGAGGCTACTGATGAACTAGCCTCGAGGACCTTTTGTCTTAAGCGCTTCCCCAATTGGCTGCCAAGCGCTGTCTCATTGCCACTAATACTGCACGACCAAGCTAAAGGTCGAATAAACTAAGTCATGCGAACAGGACGACCAGCAAAATATCCAATTGTACTTAGTGAGCAAGAGCCACAAGAACTGCAAGGGCTGTTGAGGCGAGGCAAACATGCTGCGCGTAAACTCACTAGGGTTCAGATACTATTGCTTGCAGATGATGGTAGGAAACAAGATGAGATACAAACACAGCTCAAGTTATCGAACTCAACGAGAGGGCTTAAGTGCTGCGCTTGAGGAACGACCTCGTCCTGGAGCAAAAAGGAAACTTGACGCTAAAGGGGAAACCTATCTGATAACGCTAGCTTGTAGTGAAGCTCCTGAAGGACGAGAAAATTGGACGGTACAACTATTGGCTGAGCAGTTTGATGCAATGCCTCTCAGATTGCTTGAGAACATCTATCCAGAACTGCCCGCGCGACCTGATAAGCCCCATATCCCTAGACGCCAAGATTACAGCTATGAACCTTACGGCTTACACAATGCCTTAGTATTCTTCGAGCCGCTAGCTGGCTTTAGGCATATCACCATCTCAAATCGCAAGACCAAAGCTGAGTTTGCTCAGCAAATCAAGTACCTCAATGAGCTTTATCCCGACGCTGAAACTATCCATTGAGTCATAGACAATTAGAGCACCCACAAGCTTAATGCCCTTTATGAACACTTCCCAGCGCAGCAATCTAGAAAGCTCACCCGCAGGCTTGAAGTCCACTACACCCCTAAATATGCCTCTTGGCTCAACATGGTTGAACTTGAACTGTCCATCTTTGCCAGCCAGTGTCTTCAAGATGCTCGTATTCCTTCCCCTGAAGTCTTGCAAGACATTACCTTAGCTTACGAATCTCGACGCAACCAGCAGCAAGCCAAGATCATCTGGACCTTCAAGATTCCTGATGCCAGAGATAAACTTAAGCATCTTTTAGCAACTCCACGAATCATCCCCCCACATCATAGCCACAGTGAGCAATGGCGTTGCGAATGTCTTTGGGGATGATAGTGCAAACAGTATGACAAAAAGCAGTAATGAGGTTGTCAACAGAGTCAGGACGTAGTTGCTTAACAAGGGTCTTGATCTTAGCAAAAAGATGCTCAATAGGATTGAAGTCAGGTGAGTAACTAGGTAGGTAACAGAGTTCACACTCAGCAGCTTTAACTAAGTCTCTGACCTGATCACCATGATGGACTGTCCAATTATCAAGACCCAAGATACTGCCGGGCTTAAGCTTTGGTATAGCAACGTTCATGTCTCTTGACTTTGTAGGGTATTTACTCTGGTCGTGCAGTATTATACCAAATCCGGTTGATTCCTTCGGGAATCAACCCCTGCCAGAGCAGGTAAGATAAGCTACGAAATCCGCGCTGGACGAGATGATGCCTTTAGGCATTATTCGAGATATAAGCGGATTTCGTATTACAGGTAGCAATTCCAGGATGAATCCACACACACTGAGTGGGTCTGTTTCGACTCGCATAGCTCGCATTTGAAGTTGCGGGGGCAACTCCACATGGAAATGCTTAGGTTATTAAAGTGCAAGCTTGTGCGTACAGAAAGACAGAAGGGTTAACTTAGCGGCAGCCGCTGGTCAATGATGTTGTTGAATACGCATTTGAGATGCTGATTGTATCAACAAAACTGCTAAATACATCTAGGAGATTTTGAGGATGGCTCGTACAAGCACGACAACATCATCAATATCATCTGTACGCACAATAATTCTCTCTAGGTGTCCTATTGTGCGTACAGATGGTGACATGAACAGGTAAAATATGTGTCACACTAATGTATCTGCAAGTTATGTGTATATCTGCAAGCTAGCTGCGGGAGGCCGTCATGCCCACAACTAAACAACGTTTTGAAGGTGCTTTATTGGGGCTTGCCACAGGTGATGCACTCGGTGTGTCCGTGGCCTTTAAATCTCCGGGGCAATTTCCAGCCGTGCAAGACATGCTTGGTGGTGGTGTTTTTAGATTAGAACCGGGGCAGTGGACTAAACACACGTCTATGGCCTTGTGTCTAGCAGAAAGCTTTGTGGAAACGCGCAGTTTTAACCCTGCAGACCAGCTCGAGCGTTACCTACGTTGGTGGCGCACGGGTCACATGAGCAGTACGAGCACCTGTTTTGATATTGACACCACCATGAAAGCAGCTCTAAGGCGCTTTGAAAAAGACCCCAAAGACTACAGCGGCTTAACCAGTTTTGGGACGGCTGGCAATGGCTCACTTAGCCGCATTGTTGCTGTTCCCTTGGTGTATGCGCAGCGCCCCAACGAAGCGCTCGAGAAAGCTGCGTTATCTTCGCGTACAACGCACGCAGCTATTGAACCGTTAGATGCGTGTCGCTATTTAAGTGGGCTTATTCTGGGCGCACTGCGCGGACAGCCTAAAAAAGTCTTACTTGAACCCTATTACACGCCTGTGCCTAATGTATGGCAAGACTTCCCGCTTGTACCTGCGGTGGACGCCGTTGCAGCGGGGTCGTTTCGTACCAAAATGCCACCAGATATCCGCGCAGAGAGTTACGTTGTAGATTCTTTAGAAGCTGCGCTGTGGGCATTTTGCCAGAGCAACAGCTTCGAAGAAGGTGCTCTACTGGCAGTGAATCTAGGTGAAGATGCTGAAGCTGTTGGTGCTATTTACGGGCAGTTGGCAGGGGCTTACTACGGTGTAGACGCCATCCCAGGTAAGTGGCTCGAGCGCCTCAGCAGGCTACCCTTACTCCAAAACATGGCGCAGCAGCTTTTTAGCCTTGCAAAACAAACAACTGCCATCGTGTAGTCGGTGTGTATGGATGCTGTAGTGGCACATATGTTCTGACGTGTCGTGTGCTCATCTAGATAGCAAACCTCCGGCTGCAGGTTGGTTACTAACCGAAACCACAGCCGGAGGTTGTGTAGGTTTTGTTTGTGTGCGTTCAGCTCAGCGGCGGCCTACTGAACTACGCCCCACAGGACGTGGTGTACCTGGTTTGCTGCTAGCACCGGGGGCATTGCCTTTTTGAGCTTCATCAACTAAGCGCGTAAATTCTTTGGGGTCAACTGCTTTGTCCATGCCTGTTTCAAACGAAATTTTGCGCTCGAGGTGTAACTTGGCTAAGTGCGCGTCCATCGTTTGCATGCCTAGCGCCCCACCCATTTGAATGGCTGAGTTAATCTGGTGTGCTTTAGATTCACGAATAAGGTTACGAATAGCTGGCGTAGCAATCATAAATTCGTAGGCAAGTGTACGCCCGCCGCCTTGCTTGGGTAAAAGTTGCTGTACCATTACCGCTTGCAAGTTGTTGGCAAGCTGCACACGCACTTGTTGCTGCTGGGCTTCGGGAAACACGTCAATAATACGGTCAACAGCTTCAGCCGCAGAGTTGGTGTGGAGTGTGCCCATCACCAAGTGCCCAGTTTCAGCCGCAGTCACGGCCATGTGAATGGTTTCGTGGTCACGCATCTCACCTACCAGAATCACATCTGGCGCTTGCCGCAACACACCGCGCAGGGCAGCTTTAAAGCCTTGGGTATCTTCGCCGACCTCGCGTTGCATAATGACACATTGTTTGTGTTCATGATAAAACTCAATAGGGTCTTCAATTGTGACAATATGCTTTTGATACTCGCGGTTGATGAGGTCAATCATGGATGCCAGCGTGGTGGATTTGCCTGAACCAGTAGGCCCGGTAACGAGCACAAGCCCGCGCGGTAACCGTGCAACATCAGACACCTCTTTAGGAACGCCTAAGACCTCAAAGCTAAGCACGTCGCTCGAGATCGTTCTAAGCACCCCACCAATAGCACCTTTTTGAAAGTAGGCGTTCACCCTAAAACGCCCCGTACCTACCAGACTAAACGAAAAATCGAGGTCTTTGTTTTCTTCAAAATTGCGTTGCTTTTTTTCGTCCATCATGGCGTACATAAGGCGGCGGGTGTCGTTCGCTGTGCAAGCTTCATAGGGCATGGGTGTCCACTTACCATCAACACGAATCATAGGCGGTAAATTGACGGTAACAATCAAATCTGATGCGCCATTTTCAACAGTTTGCCGTAGCAAATCAACAATATCTAAATTTTTAATAGACGGCTGGTCGGACATGGTATCTCCTTCAGAGTATGCAGGCTAGCGTGGTGGAATGATTAGAAATGAACTGGACAAGACAAGGTGAATGGTGAAAGACATGAAGTACAATAAGGCTTGTAGAAATATAGAGGCTAGATAAGCAAAGATTACTCAAACTGAGTGGACTTGTCTTGGCTTAGCTTTTACACCTGCGCTTGTCATAACGACGCCAGCGGTACTTAGCTTAGCGCACATTGTAGCGCCAAGTTGTGCTGTACACACCTGAAAAATATCTGCATGTCTTAGCAAAATACTTGGCAAAATACAACCTATTCCGAGGTTTTGGAGAGGATTTCTTCGAGCGTGGTAAGACCTTCAAAAGCTTTATGAATACCATCGCCTCGCAGTGTCTTCATGCCGTTATTGATCGCAATATCTTTAATTTCAGTAGACGACGAGCCGCGCACGATGGCATTGCGCACGTCGTCATCTACAATAAACAGTTCGTGAATGCCCGCCCGACCGTTATAGCCAGTCCCGTTGCATTCTTCACAGCCTACACCTTTATAAAGTGTTTTGCCTTCAATCTCAGCCGGGTCAATACCAATGCGCCTGAGGACATCGGGTGATGGGGCATATTCAACTTTACAGTTTTTGCAGACACGCCGTACCAGACGTTGGGCAATCACGCCAATAAGCGAAGCACCTATGTTGAAAGGCTCGAGCCCCATCTCTTCCAAACGGGTTACAGCACCGGGCGCGTCGTTAGTGTGTAAGGTGGCAATCACCAAGTGACCGGTAAGCGCAGCTTCCACTGAGATTTGAGCCGTTTCTTGGTCACGAATCTCACCCACCATAATGATGTCCGGGTCTTGCCGCAAAAACGAGCGCAAAGCAGACGCAAAGGTTAGCCCAGCTTTCACATTCACCTGGGTTTGGTTGATGCCGGGGACTTCATACTCCACCGGGTCTTCAACGGTGGTCACGTTCACCTCTGGGCGGGCAATGCGTTTAAGCATAGAAAAGGTGGTAAACGACTTGCCCGAACCCGTAGGACCAGTGATCAAAAAGATGCCATAAGGTTTTTCAATAATGTCTGAAAATTTTTGAAAGTTGTAATCAGCAATGCCCAGTTTTTCAATTTCGGGAATACTATCTGCTTTTTTAAGAATCCGCATGACGCTTTTTTCGCCGTACACCGTAGGCAAGGTTGACAGACGTAGGTCAAGCGTCATGCTTTTGTCGCGGAAGCGCACACGACCGTCTTGGGGTTTACGTTTTTCAGCGATGTCTAGCCCGCCCATAATTTTGATCCGGGCAGATAGCGCACTACCTGTTTCTTTAGGTAGGGTCATGTACTCACGCAACGCACCATCTTTACGCACGCGCACCAGCACATCCCCCGGACGCGGCTCAATGTGAATATCACTGATGTCGTTGAGTGCCGACTCACGAATGATGTTGTTGACCACCCGCACCAGTGCGTTGTCGTCAATGGCGCTGGTATCGCGCTCTTCAACCTCGGTGCCGCCTACTTGGTCCACCAGCTCTTTGGACAGTTCGTCCATGTCAACGTTGGACGCATAAAAACGGTCAGTGAGCGAGATGAGTGTCGGCCCTGAAATCACCATCGGAATAACTTCTTTGCCGGTTAGAATTTTAATGTCATCTAGCGCAAAGACGTTGCGAGGGTCTTTCATGGCTAGCACAATACTGCTACCCTCGAGCCGAATGGGCATAACGTCGTAGCGGCGCACAGTGGTTTCAGGAATTAAGGCTACTGCCAGCGGGTCAATATTAATTTTGTCGTTTTCAATGTACTCGTAACCTAGCTGACGGGCTAAGCTGCGCGCCAACATATCCGGGCTAATTTTTCCCGATTGCACCAGCGTATCTTCGAGCTTACCCCCACCAGAACGCTGTTTGTTTTTGGCATCTTGAATATCTTGCTCAGACACACCCATTTCAATAAGCACGTCACTGAGTGAACTTGCCCGGCCCAGCTCACTTTGTTTTTGAATGGCTTCACGCAGTTGCTCGCGCTTGAGTTTTTTGCTTTGCAGCAAGGTCTCGCCAATGTGGGAGCTTTCGTCGTAAAGCTCATCAATACGGGCTTTGACTTGGTCAGGTGGGGCGCAGATAAACTCGAGCGGCCGGTTAATAATTGCCTCAATATCGCGCATGCGGTTAGGGTCAGCTAGGGCCACAACTAAGTTACCGCTCTTAAATTGATATGGCACAGCTTCATACTGCATAGCATCAATCCGCAGCAAGCTACTTGCCAATTTTTCAGCCTCTTCGCTACCAACTGCATCTAGTGTGGCAACAAAGCCAATGCCTGCTTGTTCAGCTAGTAACTCTGAAAGTTGCGCTTCACTAATGATGCCTTTTTCAATGAGCGCCCGCCCCAACAAAATACCAGTTTGTTGTTGCTGGAGCAGGGCGTCATCAAATTGAGCTTGGGTGATGAGCCCGCGCTTAAAGGCGAGGTTACCTAGCCGTTTAGAGACATCTACCGTAATTTCTTGGGGTGGGGTGAGGCCTAGTTCCGGATAAAACGTGGCTAGCGCCCATTGAATTTCATTGCTCAGGGCTTTGTAAGGCTCAACCATACAGTCGGACTCATCTTCAATTTCTTCAATAGAAAGCGCGTCTAAAGGATCACTAAACGCAACCCGCAACACGTCGTCCTCGAGCTTAAAAGGAATTGCGCCAATTTCTTGAGCAAGGTCAGCAGGCACCTTGGCAATGGCATCACCCATAATTTCGGTACGGGGTAAATTAACCGTAGGAATGCCGATGGTTTCTTCAATGGCGCGGGCAATGCGCTGTTCAGAAATCACCCCAAGAGAGACTAAAATGTCTGCAAGGCGGCCGCCCACTTCACCGTGGCGGCCAATGGCCCGCTGCAAATTTTCATCACTAATGTAGCCGCTGTCTAGCAAAACCGCGCCTAAGCGTTTGTCACCAATAGATAGAACCGTCACGCTGACCCTCCAAGTTGCTGCTTAGTGGTGTTTCAATAATGGTCACATTTATAAGCATCGTTTCTATAGTCATCATTGTAAAACAAGTTTTTCAATCTGTCTAAGTAGTCGCGTATGCCACAAGCCTTTTGAACGTGGACGTACAAGAATAGAGTTGATGTTCATTAAGTTTGCACCCAGAATATCTGTAAAAAGTTGGTCGCCAATCATCACGGTTGTGCCCGCTGTGCTACCAAGTTTGCTCAATCCGCGTTGATACGCAGGACGCCACGGCTTACCCACGAGTGCAAAGCCATCAACGCCTAAATGAGCTTTGGCTGCCTGCACGCGCTCTGGCGTACCATTGCTTAAAATGAGGACCTTTAACCCTGCTGTGTGCAGTCCGTCCACCCAACGGACAACCTCTGTCGACAGCTCTGCATCGTGCACACTCAGTAAGGTGTCGTCAAGGTCAACCATGACGGCACGCACACCGTGCTCAATCAGTTCATGAGCACAAATATCTGTCACGCTATCCGCGTACCAGCTAGGTAAATACCAACGTGATGTGTACGCAGCCAACGTGCGCGGCTGAGCTTGGCTCGCTCGAGCCAGCGTGTCTTCATGAAGGGGATGTAGGCGCTGTGTCATTTTACAAAGTCTAGTTCTTGCTAACTCAACTGTTCCAGAATAGAGGTTCAGGCAACCTGTCAACATGTAAACTGTCAACACATCAACTGGGTAAGGGTGGTTTATCTTACCCAGTTAGCCGAGACAAATACCGCACACATAACTGCCTCAGCCAAAGTTGACACCATACACCAGAAATGATAGCACATTTCTCATAGAGTTTTGGACGCATTCTCACGCTTATCATCTTGTGAGCTTGTGGTCTAACCTAAGAAGCTTGTGGTCTAAACTGAGAAGCCTGTGGTCTAAACTGAGAAGCCTGTGGTCTAAACCAAATCAACACCAACATACTCGAGGAGTCCCATGACAAAAGTTACTTCTGTACCCCTTGAACTTGTCACCTACACAGAAGCTGATATGACCCAACGAGCAAACCAATTTTTCAACCTCATGGCAACCCGCCACAGCACCCGAGATTTTGCTGATAAACCAGTCCCGCTAGATGTCATCAAAGCCTGCTTAGCCACCGCTGGGCGCGCACCCAGTGGGGCCAACCAACAACCGTGGCACTTTGCTGTTGTAACTGACAAAGACGTGAAACACAACATAAGACTGGCTGCCGAAGCTGAAGAACGCGAGTTTTACGAGCGGCGCGCATCCGAAGAATGGCTGGACGCGCTTGCGCCACTGGGGACGGATGCCGACAAGTCATTTATTGACCGCGCTGGCTGTCTCATTGTGATTTTTGCGCAAGCTTACGGACTAACTGAGAATGGTGATAAACGCAAGCATTACTATGTACCTGAATCAGTAGGGATTGCTACTGGGTTTTTGATTACTGCCTTGCACAACGCAGGTCTAGCTTGCCTCACCCATACGCCAAGTCCTATGGGCTTTCTAGCTGAGATTTTAGAGCGCCCAGCCAATGAACGTGCGTACATCAATTTAGTTGTGGGTTATCCAGCAGAGGGCGCGCAAGTTCCTGTTCATGCGACTGAGAAAAAGGCATTGGATGAGTTTGTGAGCTTTGTGTAGATGTAGCCTCGTCGAGCTAAAACCTTATTTACTCTGACCATTCTTCTCGTAATGCTCGCTGAACACTGAGGGCATCACCTTGCCACGTTAACTTGCCAATGAGGTCAGAAAAGTCGTAGTTTGAGCTTTTTTTATGCTTATCCTGTTTGCGATTTACAACGATAACGAGTTCAACCTTGCCAGCGGGTAAGTTGGTTGGAATATCAAGACGTAAATGTCCGTCTTGGTCAACAGTGGCGTTAGTCCGAAAAACATCCATGCCATTAACCTCTCACGTATGACACTATTACTCGCTAAAATTTTACCTGTAGCCAACACACTTCGTAAGGCTCGAGCAACAAATTTCCACCTGCCTGATGAACCTCACCTAACAAGTTGTGAACGCGCTGCGCATCTAAACTAAGCATTTCCCATGGAATATAAACCGGCTTAGAGCTGATGTTGTGCAAGCAAACCACCTGTGAATCACCTTGACCGCGCACAAGCGCAAATACCTGCGGCGAGATGTTGAGCACCTGTTGGCTTGCCTGAGGGTCAAATGCAGGCTGATTGCGGCGCACCTCGAGCAACTTACCAAGGCCGCCAAGCACCTGACTACGCAAACTCGTAGCATCCTCTAAGTCACGTACAACAGCATCCACAGCTAACTTTTCACGGTTGATGCTGCGGTAGCGCCCGGTAGCTTTTACACCCGCGTGGTCACTGCGCGAGCCCAACAAACTGTGAATATAAATTGCAGGCATCCCCGCTAGGCTCATCATAATTGCGTGAGTAACACAAAAGCGGGCGACTTGTTCAGCTAAAGGCACATCACCTTTGGGGTTATTGAGCGCATCAAAGTAAGTGATGTTAAGTTCATAAGGACTGGTGCTGCCGTCACTGTTGGTTTTGAACGACACGTGACCGCCGTGGGCTAAAACGGTATCAACTAAATGTTGAACCTCCGCTGGGGACAGTAAGCTTTCCACTGGACGTACGCCGATGCCATCGTGGGACGACAAAAAGTTAAAAAAGCAGGTTTGGGCTGAGGTTTGTAACTTACCCGCCCAAGCCGTCAACACCTCTGCACTGCCTGTGAGTAAGGTGTGCAACACAAGCGGCGGCAGTGCAAAGTTGTAAACCATGTGGGCTTCGTTGCTACCATCACCAAAATAGCTAATGTTTTCAGCGTGCGGTACATTGGTTTCGGTGAGGACCAAGACTCCCGGCGCGGCTGCTTCTAGCACGCTGCGAGCAAGTTGCAAGACAGCGTGGGTTTTGGGGTGGTGAACGCTAGGGTGGCCAAGTTCTTTCCACAGATACGTCACAGCATCCAGCCGGATGATGCGCGCACCACGAGCGGCGTACTCGAGCAACACCCTCACAACCGTAAGCAAGACCTTAGGATTTTCATAGTTCAAATCCACCTGATCGGCGCTAAACGTCGTCCACAGGTGTCGCGTACCACTTGAACTCTCAAATGGTGTGAGTAAGGGCGTTGTCCGAGGGCGCACAATCATGCTGGTGTCAACGCTAGGATCCACCTCAATACAAAAGTCAGCAAAGTTGGGATCATCTGCCAGATAGCTTTGCACGTAGTGACTTGCTGCTGAAACGTGGTTGATAACAGCATCAAACATGAGGTCTGTGTCACTTGCAAACTTGCTGATGTCTTCCCAAGTGCCGAGTACAGGATCAACCCCGAGGTAGTCCACCACGCTAAAACCATCATCTGAGGTGTAGGGAAAAAAGGGTAATAAGTGGACGATGTTGACCGCGTTTTGTAACCTGTCACGCACAAACGCATGAAGTGTAGCCAGAGGTGCTTCGCCGTCTCGGTTGAGGCTGTCACCGTAGCTGATGAGCACGACGTCATTGGCATTAGTTTGAGCTTGTGCATCACTTAATTTAGGGTGCTGTTGTTGTGTGGTTTCAATCAGCTTGATGAGGTCTGCTAACGCATGGTGATTACCATAGATGAACTCGAGCTGCTTTTGTAACGTTTCACGAGTAGCTTCTGAAACAGACATAATCTCTCCAGTACAGGTGTTAATGACATCAGGGTTATGACCTAGTAAGCTTAGTCCCAGCTCACAAGGTAATATCAAAACAAGTGAATGGAGAAATTATACCTAGACCTTTGGCAAGATCACGATGACATCTGCTAGAGAATCAACCGCAACACTTTAATTTTGGAGGGTTGGGTCGAGCCTGTCGCGTAACCAATCGCCAATTAAGTTCATGCTGAGGGCCGTTAGCACTAGGGCTAATCCCGGAAAGACCGTCACCCACCAAGCCACATATAAGTAAGTGCGCCCTTCGCTGAGCATAGTGCCCCACGCGGGCGTGGGCGGTTGCACGCCAAAACCTAAAAACGACACAGTGGCTTCGGCAATGATGAACTGAGACACCTGCAAGGTTGCCACCACGACAATTGAACCGATAACATTCGGCAGAATGTGACGTAGCAAAATACGCCCGCTACCTGACCCGAGGCTTTTAGCTGCGGTGGTGAACTCACGTTCTTTGACGGTAAGTACGCCTCCGCGCACCACGCGCACATAAACTGGCCAGCCGGCGATGGCTAAACTGAGCGTCACATTCCAAAGACCGTCACCGAATAACGCGCTAATGGTCAGTGCCAGCAAAATAAACGGAAATGACAGTTGAATGTCGGTAATGCGGGTGATGAGGATATCCAGCCAGCCGCCAAAGTAGCCTGCGATGAGTCCCAACGTACACCCAAATAGTGCAGAGAACACCACGCTTAAAAACCCTACGATGAGGGTGACTCTCGAGCCAAACACAATGCGCGTAAGTACGTCCCGCCCGAGGGTGTCGGTCCCTAAAATGTGCCCGTCTGTACCCGGTGGTTGCAAAAACTTGTTGAAGTCCACCAGTTCAGGGTCGAAGCTGGTGAGCTGGGGTGCAAAAATAGCGGCAAGAACTAAACAGGCGATGACCAGCAGCCCCGCGATGCCTGTGATATCAGAAATGCGTAAACGTATCCGGCGACGTGAACGGGGTTGAGATGAGGTGGTGGCTGATGACCGCGCAGACGTGCTCATACGCTAGGCAACCTTAATCCGTGGGTCAAGCCAGGCGTAAGCCACATCCACAATGAGGTTGATGCTTAAGTACAACGCACTGGTCAGCAGCACGCCAACGATGACGATGGGAAAATCTCTGGATAGTAACGCATCCACCAAGTAACGCCCCATACCCGGCCAGGCAAAAATCGTTTCGGCGACCACCGCGCCCCCAAGCAGTGCGCCAGCATCCAACCCAAACACGGTGATGATTGGAATGGAGGCATTCTTGAGGACGTGCTTGGAGAGAACTTTTGCTGGTGCTAGCCCTTTGGAGTTGGCGGTGCGGATGTAGTCGAGGCGCAACACTTCCAAGATAGATGTGCGGGTCACCCGGGCGATTCTCGAGGCACTAAACGCGGTCAGCGTGAGCGTGGGCAAAATATAGTGCTTCCAAGCCTCCGCCCCTTCGCCGCGCCCGCTGGTGGGTAGCCAACCCAAACGCACGGAAAACATCCAGATCAAAATAAGCCCTAACCAAAACCCCGGCACAGCTTGCCCAATCGAGACAATGGTAATCACCAACCGGTCAATAAATTTGCCGCGATGAACAGCCGCGACAATGCCTAGCGGGATGCTTAAAAGTGCCGTTACAATCAATGCACACAAACCTAATCGCAAGGTATTGGGAACGCGCGCCAGCACTAGGTTAAAGGCGGGTTCCCGGAACCGCAAGGACATGCCAAAGTCGCCCTGGAGAGCGTCCCACAAAAACCGCAGGTATTGCTCATAAACAGGCCTATCAAAGCCCAAGCGCTGGCGAAATTCTTCGATGTCTCTGGGCGCAACGTCTTGTGGTAAAAAGAGGAGCACAGGGTCGCCGGTGACGCGCGTAAGCACAAACACGACCGACACCGCCACAAAAATGGCGAGTAGAGCTTGCAGGAGTCTCGAGACAAAAAATCGGAACATAGTTAAAGTTTTGTGTTGGTTAAGCTATAAATATTGCATGTTTAATGTGGAGATAATTTTTGTGAATGAGGTAGTTGAGATAGGCTCGAGCCATATCATCATTTCGGTGAGGATGCATCAGGCTAAGTTGGTTTAATTCCAGATGAAACTTTTACTGGCAAACTCTTTGTTACGGCTGATGGGCTTGATGATGACGCAGGAGTAAACTCATATCACTAAATTTGAGAACGTGAGCTTACCCTTGCGTTTGTTTTTGTTGACATCTGCATCATCATCGTTGATGACATTACCTTCTGTGATGTCATCAACTCAAAATCGTAAGGCTACTCAGCAATGCCTGCTTCCCACATCCACAATTTTTCGTCTGCACGTGGTGCCCAGTCAAGCCAGGTTGCCACGCCGTACAAGTCGTGTTGTTGCCATAAGGGCATCCACGGAGACTCTTCAGCAAGCATGGCTTGCACGTCGCTGAACGCAGCAAAGCGCTCGTCGGGTTGCACTATGCCAATGGCAGTTTCAATGGATTCAGTGATGTCGGGATTACCGAAGCTGGCGTAACTTTGGCTGTCGCGGAATAACTGCGGGATAGTGCCTACTGGCTCGAGGATTGCCCCCCAGCCTAAAAAGAACATATCGCCCGTTTGGCGGTTCACAATGGCATCTAAGTGCGCACGCCACTCGTTAACTTGAACTTCTACGTTGACGCCCAGACGCTCGAGCTGTGCTGCAATTGCCACAGATACCTCACGGTCGAGCGGGTAACGACCAGATGGCGTATCCAGTTGCAAGGTCAAGTCTTCAGGAGCGTAGCCAGCCTCAGCTAAAAGCTCTCTGGCACGTTCCAAGTCTGGTGACAAGCAAGGGATGTCGTTATTGTAAGAAGGGTCTGTTCTCGAGGTATAGGAGCAAATCTTAGTGGCTTCACCACGGTGAACGGAAGCGATAAGCTCATCAACGTCAATGGCGTAGGTAAGTGCTTCGCGCACACGCACATCTTGCACGGGGCTATCGATTAAGGTCTGGAACGCCAGATAGTTGATGCGGGCAGACACTGTCGAGCGAACCTCGGTATCGGGCGCATTGTTGACGGTTTCAACCACTTGCGGCGGCACATCTTTCATGATGTCAATCTCACCAGCTAGGAGCGCTGAAAGGCGGCTGCCAAACTCGGGAATAACCCGGAACTCTACGTTTTCAATCGCAGCAGCGCCAGCCCAGTAATCGTCGTTACGGGTAAGTGATAGTGACTCACCGCGCACCCACTCCACAAAACGGTAAGGGCCAGTACCAACCGGGGCACGGCTAGCTTCTTCGATACCAACCTCAGCGATGTAATCAGGTGCCAGAATCATAATATCGGTGCCAGCGAGGTTGTCGAGGAGTACCGGGAAAGGTTCTGAGGTGAGAATGCGGACCGTAAAATCGTCAAGTATTACAACTTCTGAAATGCGGTTAAAACGTGGTTCCCACATGCTGCCATTGTCTGGATTCAGGACGTAATCAAAGGTGAACTTAACCGCCTCAGCGTCAAAGGGTTCACCGTTGTGGAACGTTACATCGTCACGCAGAGTGAGTTCTAGGGTGTTGTCATCAACAACGGTGTAGCCAGTCGCCAACCAAGGGATAGTTTCAAGCGTCTCTGGATCACGTCTTAACAAGGTATCATAAACGTTTTCAATCTGCGCAGCGGTAGTCCAATCCACCGCCTGCGAGCCAAGTAGAGTTAGCGGTTCCGCCCCAATTCCAATCGTAACTGTGTCTTTTTGGGCAAACGATAGCCCAGTAACGAGCATCAGCCCGGTAATGAGACTGATGACAAGCTGCCTGTGTTGCTTCATGTGAATCCTTTCTTGTTGCTTCTAAGGTGTGACTAGGGTGATTGTACCTAATTTTCTGGTTTTTAGGTTGGAACGTTACGAGAGGGTGACTCGAGCATCGAACCACATAGAAACTTAAGCTCTATAAAACGCCGCATACACTAAGTTAATGTATGCTCTTGAGCATCTTGTTAAAAGTATACAAGAAGCAACAGCATCCACCAAAGATATTCGTTAGCTAAGCAACCTTACTTTACGAGCAGATGCTACCTCAGGCACTCATATTTGTGAGGGTTGCAAGGTATGATTGAGTCACTTTACCGAAAAGAGGGCATCTTTCATGGCACAGTTTATCAGACGTGAGGTTGTTGAAGAACGCTGGACAAATATTCAAAGCTGGCTCAAAGCGCATAATTATAATGCGCTCGTTGTTTTGGAGACCAATAACACCTGCTATGTGTCGGGGTGGTACTTAGACGTTGAACCTTGGGAACGCCCGGTGGCAACCGTGATTCCAGCTTCCGGTGAACCGTTTATGATCTTGCACGAGCTTTCCACCCATCACGTGAAAATGGCCCAGGAACGCGGCACGATTTATATTAATGACATCACCTTTTACTTTGAAAGGCCCTCGACGACCCGGCGTACCTGGACAACCCCACAGTGGCCGCAGCTTGTGGCTAGCAAACTTAAAGAACACAGGTTAGATAAAGGTGATATTGCTAGCGACCTGCCAGCAGGTGCGTTGGCCCAGGCCTCACCAGGACTAACGTGGCACACTACAGAGTTACTCCACGAACTTAGAGCCGTTAAACATCCTGATGAACTCGAGCTGATGCGCCAAGCTTGCAGCCTGGCTAACTATGGGCAAGAGGTGTTTCGGAATTTGGTTAAACCCGGCAAGTTTATGGCTGATGTAGACGCAGAAACGGTTCTTGAGATGATCCGCGAAGGTGCCAAACGCTTCCCTGGGTGTGACCTCCACATGCGCTGTTTTAGCCTTACTGGACCAGATTCAGCCTCACCGCATGGTACTGGTGCTGGCTCTTCTGCTGTGATTGAAGCTGGTCACGGCATTGTTAACATTATTGTGGGGCGCTTGAATCACTACAACATTGAAAATGAGCGCACTTACTTTGTTGGCCACTATAGCGACACCCAACAGCGCGCGTTTGAGTGTGTGCAAGCGGCCCAAGCAGCAGCCGTCGCAGCCTGCGTACCGGGTAGTCCCTTATCTGCAGTAGATGCTGCCGCTCAAACGGTAATTGAGGCAGGTGGTTTTGCGGACAACTTGCGCCACCGCACTGGACACGGCATCGGTTTGCGTGGGCATGACCGTCCAGCAGATATTGCCTTTAATCACCGACCCCTTCACAAGAATGAAGTTTACACCATCGAACCAGGAATTTACATTTATGGGGTAGGCGGTTTCCGGCACGATGACACCGTGGTCGTGGGAGACCCACCGGAGGTACTTACCACAACACCCAAAGATATTGAGAGCATGACGTTAGCTGTATAGAGATAACTGTATGGAGACTCATCGTACCTTTGTATTGACAGGATCAGGTGGGTTATTTGACAAGTGAAACCTGAACAGGATCATCTTTGGGGCGTGTGTCATCGCTGATGCGCTCAAAGCTTAGGGGATAATAACTCAGCCACTTGGACAAAAACATTGGCTGCTGCTCTGCCAGCTCAGCAAGTTGGGCAACAAACGCTTTGGGGCCGTAGGTTTCCCGGCGCGACCAGATTTGTCTCATCGAAGCTGTGCCTTCCCGTCTTGCCAGTAGCATTGCGATGGCCTCTTGCGGACTGCTAGCTGGCCCTATGACTTCTGGCAGCGCTGTACCCTCTTGGCTCGTGTTAGCGCCCTTAGCTTGCCCATCAGTTAGGGAGGCAACATCAACTTGGGGGTCATCGTCAACAGCGAAACCTCCAAAGCCACCCTCGTACTTCAGGCTTTTATCCAGCGCTTTCATAAGTTGCTGCGCGCTGGCATCACCAGAGGCTTCGATGACGATTTTGCTGTACTCGTAATCATAGCCGTAGTCGTCATCACCTTTGCCATCTGCTGAGCTAGGCGCTAGGTCAACTGTGAGGCGGTAGGTTCCGGGGATAAGGTCTGGCTGGGACGTTTTAGTAAGTGCGTTAAAGGCTTCATCACCTTTGGCAGGATAGCGTAAGGTAAGGGTGTGACCGCCTAGCTCGAGGCGTTGTTTTATAGACGTAATCACCTTGGCGCGGCGCTTGGCTAAAATTTGCCCGAGTGCTTTGAGCACCAGCGTGTAAGACGTGAGCGGAAAGCGCGCTGGGGCTGGTCCTTGCATGGATAACTGCGCGGGTAGGGGAACTTCTAAACTGGGTGCAGGTGTGCCTCCGTGTTCACGTGCAGATGTTAAGCCCTCTAGGGTCATGCCGTCAGGTAGCTCGAGCCCCATACTGCCAAGGTCTAAACCGTCAAGGTCTAAATCAGCTAGCAAACTCGCTAAGCTGGTGTCTTCTGGGGGTTGCGCTTCTGTATAAAAGCGCGCTACGCCGTCAACAGCTTCTAGCGCGCGCAGGTCGTCTGGATGCAGGTTGTTTAGTGGTATGGTGCTAACGGCTTCTTGCCGCTGGGTCGCGCTGGGGCCGCCCTCATCTAGCAGATTCATCATGTCTATCATGCTGGGTTGGTCGTGGATGAGCGCGCACAATTCTAACCAGGTTTCAAAGTACACCAGCCCAAAACTTTCGCCCATCTGCCCCATCACATTAAAGTAGCGCCAGGGTTGGTCGTCAAGCTTAACGCCCAAGTAGCGGTTACCCGCAAAACGCTCCCAAAATGCTACTGAAAATAGGTCACTTGCTGTTTCTAAAAAGTCCGTCAGCTCGCCGGTGTCCGCA